>DATCEM010000434.1:0-12235 GCA_036510175.1 Solirubrobacteraceae bacterium
CGCCGCGATCCGCGCCGCGGCTCCCCGCCTCCCCGTCGGGCTCTCGACCGCGGAGGCCATCGATCCCGATCCCTTTGCCCGCGCCGCCGCGGTGACGGCGTGGCGACAGCGCCCCGATTTCGTCTCGGTGAACCTCTCAGAGCTCGGGTGGGCGGGGATCGTGCGCGCCGCGCTGCATGCGGGCATCGGCGTCGAGGCGGGCCTCGCCACGCCCGCGGAAGCCGAGCTGCTGGCGCGCAGCCCCTTCGCCCACCAGGTGCTCCGGACCCTCGTCGAGGTCGACGGCGGGGTGGAGGAGGCGCGCGCGACGGCGGAGCTCATCCCCGATGGGGTGCCGCAGCTCTGGCACGGCTATGGCCCGAGGACGTGGGAGGTGATCTCGGCCGCCGTGAGCGCCGGAATCGACGTCCGCGTCGGCCTCGAGGACACGCTGGTCCTGCCGGACGGGTCGCCCGCGGCGGGTAACGCCGAGCTCGTGGCCGCCGCGATTGCACTGTAAATGTCACATGACCGAAATAAAGGGGCCTGGGAAGCTGGCATCATCGGCGCAGTGACCATCGCCAACGAGGAGAACGTCGCCTACCCCGCTCCCGGCTCGCGAAGCACGCGCGGGTTGCGGGAGCCGATTCCCCCTCACGTGGTGGTGCTCTTCGGAGCGACCGGAGATCTCGCGCGGCGAAAGCTCCTTCCCGGCCTGACCCGCCTGTCGCTTTCGGCGCTGGCGCCGGATCTCGAGATCGTCGGCACCTCACTTGACGACTTCGACTCCGATTCCTTCCGCGCCTTCGCGCGCAGCGCGGTAGATGAGTTCGGAACCCACCCGATGACCGACGAGGCGTGGGCGAACTTCGCCGCCAAGCTCCATTACGTGCCCCAGAGCGCGGGCCCGGAGGCGCTCTCCCAGGTGGTATCCGATGCGGAGCGCCAGCTGGGCGAGGCGGCTCACCGGCTTCACTACCTGAGCGTCCCCCCGCGCGCAGCGCTCCAGGTGATCAACATGCTCAAGGACGCCGATCTCGTGCAGCGTTCGCGGGTGATCATGGAGAAGCCCTTCGGAAACGACCTCTACAGCGCGGTGAGGCTCAACGCCCGGCTCCATGAGACGTTCACCGAGAGCCAGATCTTCCGTATCGACCACTTCTTGGGCAAGGAACCGGCGCAGAACATCCTCGCCTTCCGCTTCGCCAACGGGCTGTTCGAGCCGATCTGGAGCCGCAATTTCATCGACCACGTACAGATCGACATTCCCGAGACCCTGGGACTCGACCACCGGGTGGAGTTCTACGAAGACACAGGTGCCTACAAGGACATGGTGGTGACGCACCTGCTGCAGGTGCTCGCCTTCGTGGCCATCGAGCCGCCGACGGCGCTGGAGCCCGCGGCGATCAGCGAGGAGAAGAACAAGGTCTTCCGGTCGCTGATGCCGATCGATCCGGCCGATGTCGTCCGCGGTCAGTACAGCGGTTATCTCGATGAGGAGGGGGTCCCGCCCCATTCCGACACTGAGACCTTCATCGCCCTGAAGTGCCACATCGATAACTGGCGCTGGGCGGGAGTGCCCTTCTACCTGCGCACGGGCAAACGGATGGCCGAGGGACAGCGCATCGTCTCGATCGCCTTCCGCGAGGCGCCCAAGAGCATGTTTCCCGCGGGCTCCGGTGTCGGCTCGCAAGGACCGGACCATCTGACCTTCGACCTCGCGGACGCCTCGAGGCTGTCGTTGTCCTTCTACGGGAAGCGGCCGGGGCCGGGCATGCGCCTCGACAAGCTGAGCATGCAGTTCGCGACGAGCGAGACCGAGCGGGCCACCGACATTCTCGAAGCCTACGAACGACTCCTCCTGGACACCATGCGCGGGGACCACACCCTGTTCACCACGGCGGAGGGCATCGAGAGCCTGTGGGACCGCTCGGCCCTGCTCCTCGAGGATCCGCCGCCGGTGAAGACGTACGCGCCGGGGAGCTGGGGGCCCAACGCGATCCATCAGCTCATCGCCCCCCACGCGTGGCGCCTGCCCTTCGAGCGGGCGTGGCGCGAGAAGAAGTAGCCAAACACTCGCAGCGGCTCGGCGGCTCAGCGGCTCAGCGCTGCGTCACGCGCACCGGGTCCTCCCACCGACTACCCACCTGGCCCCAGGCGGTGAGCAGCGCCTCGCCCGCTGATCGGTCCGGTGGCACGATCACCTCCTGCTCGCGCTGCGGAGCGGGGCAGAAGGCGTTGGTGGGCGTGCACGGCACGAGCGCTGGGCCGCCGGCCCGGAACTGGCTGGCGTGGAGCTCGAGCACCTGCGGCTGCGCGAACACCGGCACGGCGGAGAAGTAACCGGTCAGGAGCCGGGGTATCGGCGTCGCGACGTAGGCGAAGGCCTGGATCCGGTATCCGGTCAGCTTCAGGTGGCGGAAGCGCTGCCCACCGGCGCCGTTCTCGAACGACACCGGCCCCTCGTAGGCCTCGCGGCGGAACCGGATCGCCGCGGGCGTGAGCCCGGCGTTCGAGAGCTCGGGCTTGTCCGGCGCCAGGGAGGCCAGGCGGTACCGGCCGTCGTACCAGTAGATGGCGAAGGGCACGAAGGCCGAGGTGGCCTGAGCGGGGATGGCATAGCCCGCGATGAGCTCATCCGAACCATCGGAGTCGTAGTCCGCCACGAGCGGCGATCCACCATTGAGCTCCTGCCACTCCGCTGCCGTGGCGCCGATCCCGGCGGGCTGGAAGTCGAGCTCGAGGCGCAGCCGACCCCCGACCACGTCGTAGATCCTGACCTCGTCCGAGCGCGGCGGCGGTCCTACCCCGTTGGCGGCGCCGGCGTAGAACTCGTCGTGGGTCTGGCGGTCCTCGACGACGAGGAGCCACGAGGGATCGTCGGTGGAGTGGAAGCTCACGCGGGCCGAGAGCACCACATGCCGCGCTCCGGCGCGGTCGCCCCGCAGGACGCCGGCGAGGATCTGGGCCATCTGCTCGCCGATCGGTCGCGGCAGCACGAGGTCTCCGTTCAGGCCGAGGATCAGCCCGCAGGCCAGCGTCGCGGCGAGCGCGGCCGCGAGCGCGAGGAGCCAGACGTCGCGCCACGGCGCCGACAGCTTGCGCACCGGGGTCTCGGAGCCGGCGTCCGAGGGACCCGGCTCCTGCTCGCCTGGCGGGGCGGCGGCGGGAAGCGCCCCGAGCTCGATGAGCTCCGCGTGCGAGGCCAGCCAGCGGGCCGACTCGCTGCTCTGCCCGGTCCCCGAGAGCAAGTCCGCCCACGGCTCGGTGCGGATCGAGGCGACGAGGGTCCATTTACCAGCGAGCCCTTCGAGCGTCTGCAGGGTGAGCAGGTCGAGGGCGTCGATGAAGCGGTCGAGGCCGTCGAGCCACAGGCACATGCGCGGCTCGGGGACCGTGAGATCGACGCTGCCGTCGGCCAGCGAGCGCAGGGCATCAACGTTCAGGGGCACGATCGCGGGGAGGTCGGCGAGCACCCGGCGAGCCGCCTCGCCCGCCGCCCGGGACTTGCCGGCGCCGGGCGGGCCGAGGACGACGATGAAGGTCGCGCGCGCCAGCGCGGCGCGCAGCTCCTCGTCCGCCTCGCGGGGGCGATACGCGGCCGGCCGGCCGTCCGCGTCGCGCGGCGGGTAGACGCCCAGCGCGGCGAGATCGGCGGCGCCCAGGCGCGTGGGCGGCCAGACGCGAAGCGCGCCCTCGAGAGCGGCCCGCTGCTTGCGCCGTTGGTTCAGGTGCTGTGCGCCGGTGCTGAGCAGCGCGAGGACGATGGCCAGCAGCGCAGCGCCGAGCTTGGTCGGATTGAGCGTGCTCGCGAGCTGCGGCAGCAGCAGGGCGGCCAGGGCGAGCCCGCCGGCCGCTCCCGCCCCGAGCGCCGCCCCTTTTCGCGCTGTGCTATTCACCCCGCATCATCGGCGCCGAGCGGGGTCGGGCGCCGGCTACCCGATCTTATAGGCGTAGGGGATGGCCGCCAGCTCGTCACCTGACTGCTGGCCGTAGGGAGGCACGCCGTCGGTGAACTCGTCGACGTAGAGATTCCCCGCGACCACGGTGCCCGCGGAGCCCGACGGGGTGATCGTCGCCTCGACGGTGGCCGTGTCACCGGGATTGATGATCACGGGCGAGAACGTGGACGATGGGTTGACGGACTGGAGCCACAGATCGCCGGTCGAGGAGGTCACCGCCGGGTCGAATGCCTTGGTCTGCACGGTCATGGCGGCGCTCACCGCCCCCGCGGGCGCCCCGGTCGCGTAGGGCCCGCACTCGCTGGGCTCGGCGAACCACACGCCGGCGGTAACCGAGCCGCCGGCCGGAGTGTAGGAAGCCGACGGGCTCGTGGAGCACAGTGCCCCGGTGCCGAAGCTCGAGCTGGCCAGGTCCGGGTCGCCGGCATTCGGGCCGAAGTCGAACATCGTCGGCAGGCTCGACGTGCTCCCCACGGCGACGCTCGAGGTCTGCGTGGGGACGAGCCAGAACGGCGGGTTCCCGGTCAGCGGCAGGGCGAGGCCGGTGGCGTCATCGAGCGGCGCGAGGGTCAGCGCACTCGCGGTGTTCTGCCGAGCGTCGAGGAAGTATTCCTCGGGCGCGGCGCCGGTATTGGTGATCCGCACCGGGACGGTCACCGGGCTGCCCGCCGGCAGCGTGCGGGAGGCGCTATCGGGCAAACCGGTCGCGCTGGCGCGAACTGCGTTGAACCTGATGTTCCCGCTGAACGGCTGCGAGGTCTCGTTCCCCACCACCGGTTCGGCGAAGTCGACGACGAGGGTCCAGGTACCACGGACCGGGTTGAGCGTGTAGGCGCTTAGTGACGTACCGTGCGCGCCACTGATGGAGTTCTGCCCGTAGCCGAGCACGTCACCGTCCGGGCTAACGAGGTACTCCCCCACCGGATCGTTCGCGTCATTGGTGAGTGCGACGTTGGCCGTGATGTCGTTGACACCACGCCCGACGTTGAACTCGTAGTACTGGACCTGTCCCTCACCGTTGGGCCGGCCGTTGCCGCCGGTGAGCACGCCGGAGAACCGGCCACCGAGGAGCGGGTCGACGAGGCTGCGCAGCGTCACGGGGATCGTCGTCGTGCCGCCGGAGCTCGGATTCAGGACGATCGAGCCCGAGGCGTCGCCCGGCGAGAACGGCGTGGCGGTGACCACCGTGACCGTTCGTGTCTCGCCGGGACTCAGCACCAGCCGGTTCGGGAGCACCAGGGCGAACGGGGCGAAGCGCTCCGTCGCCACTCGCCACGGGATCGTCCCGTTGGTCCCGCCGTCGGCGGCGACATCGCCGAAGATGACACCGGTCCAGGAGCCGGGGGCCGGCGACTGCACATCGACGTTGCCGTAATTGCCGACCCCCTGGGGCAGCGAGTGGGCGGCGAAGCGTCCGAGCGGGTCGATGAGGATCAGGCGCACGCGGGAGTTGTTCCCGTTGGCCGGGTTGCCCGGGTAGGCGATCGAAGCGTCCAACCGGTTGGCGCCGGCGGGGACGTTGAAGTGAATCACCTGGTAGTTGTTGGGTATGCCCTGGTAGTTGGGGAACTGCGGACTCGTGGAGTCGTTGAGGGTGACGCTGCCCGTCTGCACGTTCTGGTCGGGGCCGAAGGTCCGCCCGCTCACATCGACGGTCTGTGAGCTCGCGCCCGTGTTGGTCACGTTCACCCTCCAGCTCTCCGGCGTCCCCGGGTAGCCGATCCCGTTGAGCTGCTGCGTGGAAGTCAGGAGCGTGCTCCCGACTGGCCTCGGCGAGCCGGCCGAGGTCGAGATCGACTCGGCGAGCTCGACTGCCTTGTAGGAGTTCAGCAGGCCCGCGCCCTGCTCGTCAGCGGGAGCACTCAGGTCGGAGGCCGTGCTCAGGAGGATCTCCTTGACCATGGCCGGCGTCGGCGTGGAGCCGCCGTGGGTCTGCCGGTAGGCCTGGATGACCAGGGCCGCGGCCCCGGCGACGAACGGCGAGGACTCGCTCGTGCCGCCGCTCTCCTCGATGTCCGATGGCTGGCCGAGGAAGTTGGTGCAGCCCGAGAACTCGGGGCTGGCGTCACAGGAGGCGAAGCTCAGGTCGCCGGGGGCGACGAGATCCACGGTGCCGCCGGTCTCGTCGAAGCCGCCGGAGCTCAGCGAGCTGATGTTGTCGTTGAGCCAGCCGGTGGTGGCGAAGTCACGGGCGGCGGCGTAGTTGGTCTGCGCGTAGAAGCGGAAGTCCGTCGATCCGCCCGCCGAGATGACGTTCGGATCGGTCGCGGGCGAGCCAATCGTGTTGGTCGAGCCGGCATCTCCGCTCGAGACGCTGACCACGACCCCGGCGGCCACGGCGGCGTCGTTGAACTGCTTGGTGACGTCGAGGGCGGTGATGTCGGGGAACGGATTGGAGCCGAAGGACTCGTTGATCACGTTGACGTGGTCGGTCTCGACCGCGTAGTTGATCGCCTGGAGGAAGTTCGACTCGGTGGTGTCCTCGTTCGTGCCGAACACGTCGAGCCCGACCAGGCTGGCGCCGGGGGCGACGCCCTCGATCCGGATGTTGCAGGCGCTGGGGTCCGCCTGGGCGCTGAAGCCATTGACGTCATAGACGTGGAGGCCCTGGCCGGCGATCGTGTTCGCGTCGAGGAAGGCCTCGTCGCCGCTCGTGGGCTTGCCGGGGCCGTCGCCGGTGAAGTCCTCGTAGTCGGAGAACACCGATGCGTTGTCCGGGCGGATGAAGTTGACGTTGTTGGGATCGATGCCGTCGGCGATCCAGGCGACCTTCACACCGGCGCCGGTCATGCCGAGCGAGCGGGCGGTCGGCTGGCTCGAGCTGTCGGAGTCGGTGCCCGTGAGCGAGAGCCCTTCGGGGTCGAGCTGCGGCGTGCCGGACGAGCAGGCTCCGGGGATCACGTTGGGCGTGGGCGGAGTGGTGTTCGCCCGGAGCGCCTTCGAGGCCTTGGCCCCGGCGGGCGCCGCCTGGGTCGGCTCGCCCCCCTGGATGGTGACGTCGGGGATGACCTCCTCCACTGAGGAGTTGTGGGCAAGCCGCTCGCGCTCGGCCCGCGAAACGGTGGCCGCGAACGAGTTCAGCAGCTCGAAGCTGCGGATGTGTGTGGCCCGCACCGCGTGGAGCTCGCGGATCAGCGGTGCCTGCTCGGCCCTGATCGCAGCGACGCGCGCGGCAGCGGCGTGGCTGCCCACGAGGGCCGGCGCGAACTGGCTCTTCATGATCACGATCACGCGCTGGTTGACGTGCCGCGAGAGCTTGACGGCCGCAGGCGAGCCGAGCGAGCGCTGCTTGTGGGTCCGCGGCGCGGAAGTCGCCGCGAAAGCCGCGGCCGCCACCGAGACGGGGATTACGAAGGCCAGCAGCGAAGCGACCAGCACCGGGAGGGAGAGCCTCTTCGTACGCGCCGGCACCCGCGACTCATCACTGACGACACGTGATCGCATGCTTTTCACCCCATGGACCGAGCGGCTGGCCGCCGCCTATGGAGCCTGCTCCCCACCCGGCCATCCCCGGAGGAGCAAGCGTAGTTTCGCGAACCTACCACTTGAAACGGTGAATGGCAAGATCGAGAACGGATCAGCTCCCGCACCCCGAGCGCACGGCTAAATATGCTCGGCCCGCAGCCAGGCGAGGGTCGCCTCGAGGCCGGTCGCATAGTCGACGCGCGGTTCCCAGCCGAGGAGCTCTCGCGCCTTACGGTTGCTGAAGTCCTGGTCCTTGGCGAGCACGTGCACGGCCTGTCGCGAGAGCAGGGGCGCCATGCTCAGGCGCGTAGCCCGGCGCAGGGCCCGGTAGCCGTGCTCGAGCGAGAAGCCGAGGGCGTTCGCCATCCAGTAGGGGAGGCTCAACCTGACCTGCGGGCAGCCGAGGCCCCGGGCCAGATCATCGGTGAACTGCCTCCACGTCACCTCGAGCCCGTCGCTGACGTTGAAGGCGTGGCCCGGCGCGGCGCCGTGGCCGAGCGCGAGCGCCGCGGCGTCGATCAGGTTCTCGATGTAGCACAGGCCGGCGATGGCCCGACCGCCGTCGACCAGGAGCATGTTGCCTCGGCGGATCGCTCGGGCGATCTCGCCGACGACGTCGGTCGAGCCCGGGCCGTAGACCGTCGCCGGACGCAGGACGACGGCATCGAGCGCCGACGTCTCCCCGACCCGCGTGACTTCCCGCTCGGCGGCCAGCTTCGTCTGCGCGTACCAGTTGGCAAAGCGCCGGGCGGCGTATGTCTCCTCTACCGCCGCGCCGCCCGGATAGCCGTAGACGTCGGTGGTGCTGAAGTGGATGAAGCGCTCGACCGAGGCGGTGAGCGACGCCTCGAGGAGGTTTCGGGTACCGCCGTCGTTGATGCGCGAGATCTCCTCCGTGGTCGCCCAATCGGAGACCAGGGCGCCGCAGTGGAGCACGTAGCGGCACCCCTCGGCGGCGCGCGCGAGCGAACGCGCGCGCGTGAGGTCCCCGACGGCGATCTCCACCCCGAGCCCGTCGAGGGCCGAGGTGTCACTGCTCCCGCGCACGAGGCAGCGCACCTGATGGCCCTCGCGCACCAGCCGCGCCGCGAGGTGCCCACCGATGAACCCGGTGGCGCCGGTGACCAGGCAGATGTCGCCGCGGGCGGGATCGACCGCCGTGCCGCGGAACGGCTTGGTCTCCGTCGGGGCGGGGCGGCGCGTGGCTCGGCGCCGCAGCGTCGTCGTGGCGATGTCGCGTACCACCGCCCAGTTCTTGCTCGCGGCACCGTGGCAATCGGCGAGCACGGCATCGAGCGCGTCGAGGAAGCTCCGCCCTTCGGGCTCGCTCAGGGTGAGCGGGGGAAGGAGCTTGATCACGTCGTTCTTGCCCGCCGCCATGGTGATGACGCCGTGGTCGCGGTGCAGGGGGATGACGATGAGCTGGGGAAAGAGTCCCGCGCTCGCCAGGTGGATCAGGCGCCAGTTCAGGCGCGCGACCCGGGAGCTCGGCGCGTGGAGCTCGATCCCGATCATCAGTCCGCTGCCGCGAACCTCCTTGATCATCTCGTAGCGCTGCGCGAGCTCGGCGAGACCGTCGCGGAGCAAGGTGCTCATGTGCTCGGCGTGCTCGACTAGGCGATCGCGCTCGATGATGCGCAGCGTGGCCAGGCCCGCCGCCATCGACAGGCGGTTACGGCCGAACGTCGACTGGTGCACGTAGCTGCGCTCGAGCGTCCCCACCGCCTTGGTGTAGATCTCGCGGCTCGTGACCATGGCCGCGACCGGCATGTAGCCGCCGCTCAGGGCCTTTCCCACGAGGACGAAGTCGGGCTCGAGCCCCGAGTGCTCGAGCGCGAACCACCGTCCCGTCCGTCCGAGCCCGGTCTGGATCTCGTCGATGACGAACAGCGTGCCGTAGTGCCGGCACAGCTCCTGCGCGGCCTGGAGATAGCCCGGCGGGGGGAGCGTCACCATGCGCCCCTGGACCGGCTCGACGATGAAGGCGGCGACATCTCTGCCGCGGAGCTTCGCCTCGAGGCGCGAGAGGTCGCCGAAGGGGACCCGCTCACAGCCCGGGAGCAGCGGACCGAAGCCCTCCTTGAAGAAGTCGTCGCCGACGAGTGACAGCGGCCCGAGGGTGACCCCGTGAAAGCCCGAGTCACAGGAGATGAGCCGCGGCCGGCGCGTCGCCGCCCGGGCGAACTTCATCGCCGAGTCGACGGCCTCGGCGCCCGTGCTCGCGAAGAACACGGCGTCGAGGCCCCGCGGCAGACGCTCGGACAGGGCCTCGGCGAGCATGCCGGCGAGCGCCGAGTAGTGGAGCTGTACGCCATCGACGAGGTCGGCGGCGAGCGTGGCCTGGAGGACTTCGCGCACGCCGGGATGGTTGTGGCCCAGGCTGGCGAAGCCCTCGCCCGTGTGGAAGTCGAGGTAGGCGCGTCCAGCCCCGTCGTAGAGGTGGGATCCCCGCGCCGAGACGTACTCCCTGTCGAAGCCGAGAATCCCCAGGACGTCGACGAGCGATGAGTCGAGATGGCGCGAAGCGAGTTCTAGGCTCTCGCCCGCGCGCGCCAGGGCGTCGGCGACGACGCCGAGGGAATCGAGCGGTGGTGGGTCGGCGTCCATGGCGGTAGGCGGCGCCACATTATCCGGGGGCGGGGGATATTGGACGCGCCGCGAATGCGGGGCTCAGGTCCGCGACGGTCACACCCTGCCCGCGCCTACGGGTGGGTCTGACTCGTCAGCGATCTCGTCGTGGCGCTTCCCAAGCCGCGCGCCAGCAGGTAGATCATCGCCACGAGGAGCGCCGGGGCCAGGGTGAGGCTGGGGATGACGTCGCCGTGGCCGATCCCCGACGAGCCGATGGCGACGATCATCGTGGCCGCGAGGAGAACCGCGGTGGGAACCACGTACCGGCGCCACAGGAGCAGAAGACCACCCGCCACCTCGAGGACGCCGGCGAGGATCTCGAGCGCCGAGGGCCAGGGCAACCCGAAGCTGCGGAACGCGTCGAGCTCCCAGTGGTGGAAGACGAACTTCACGAGACCGGCGAAGACGAAGATGATGCCCGTGACGATGGCGACGGTCGCGGCGGTGCGGTCGCGCCGAACAAGCTCGTCGGGCACGGAGACGGCAGCGCGCCTGAGCGACGCGGCGCTCACTGTATATCCGTGGCTCTTGGCACCCCGCGGGGCATGATAGCTTCGCCTCGCTATGGGTCATCCCAGTAGGCGAGAGCATTGGGCGGTTCGCGTTCGTGGCCTCTGACGGTCGGCCGGCACGCGATCCTCGTGCGCCCGATCGCCTTCGCCGCCCGGCGGCAACGGTGTGGCTCACCGGGCTCTCGGGCGCCGGTAAGACCACGCTCGCGCTGGCCCTCGAGGAGGAACTGCTGCGCTCGGGCCGCGGGGCGTGCGTACTCGACGGTGACGAGCTGCGGCGCGGCCTGAGCAGCGACCTCGGGCTCTCACGCGGCGATCGCGCCGAGCAGGCGCGCCGGGCTGCGTGGGTCTCGGGAATGATCGCGACCTCGGGCGTGGTGGCGATCGTCGCGCTCCTCTCTCCCTACACGGAGGACCGTCAGCGGGCGCGCGAGATTCACGAGAGCCTGCACGTGCCGTTCTGCGAGGTGTGGGTGGATACGCCGCTTTCGGTGTGCGAGGAGCGCGACGCCAAGGGTCTTTACGCCCGCGCGCGCTCGGGCGACCTACACGGCCTCACCGGCCTCGACGCCCCCTACGAGTCGCCCGAGGCATCGGAGCTTCGCCTCCCCGGTCACGGCATGGCTCCCGAAGCCGCTGCTCAGGAGATCCTCGAGTTTCTCACCACGAGCGGTTGCCTCACCCGTGAGGGATAGCATCGGCCGATCAGCGACGAGGGTGCTCCACCGATGATCGAGGTCGTGCGCGGGCGGCTCGAGGATGCGTGGGCCGGGGAGATCCTCGCGTTCTGGGCGGCGCGGGCCGACCTGCCCGAGGAAGAGGCGCGCCGGCGTCTGAGCGACGTGGTCTGCGTGCTGCGGCGCGAGGGCGAGATCGCCGGCGTCGGCTCGGCGTACCCGGCCACCGTCGCCCTGCTCGGCGGGCGGCGCTTCTGGACCTACCGCAGCCTGCTCGCTGACTTCACGGCGCAGGACGCGCTGGGGATGATGCGCGCGACGCTGCAGACGCTGGAAGGCGAGTTCGACGGGGAGCCCGGCTCGCCGATCGGTCTCTGCCTGCTCTTGACGGCCGACGAGCGCCGCCTCCTTCCCCCGGAGGCCGTGTGGCCTGACCCGCGCATGACCTTCGCCGGCTACCTCGAGGATGACCGCCAGGTGCGCATCGCCTACTTCAAGGACGCGAGCATCGCCCGTGTCTGAGCCCGGATGGGAGATCGAGGGTGGCTACCGGATCGACGTGTTCGCCGAGCAGGACGCCGTGTCCGGTGAGGACATCATCGCGCTGTGGCTGCGCGAGGGCGGACTGTCCTTGGGCGAGGCTCAGCGGCGCCTGACCGAGGTGCTGCTCGTGGTGAGCGACGCTCGGGGCCAGGTCGTCGGTGTCTGCACGAGGTACCTGCACCGTAACGAACAGCTGCGGACGGACATGTGGTACGTCAGGGGCATGGTCGCAGCGGCGCACCGTCGCTCGAGCATCGGCTACTGGGTGTCGATCAGCAGTCGTGACTACCTGTCCCGGCGCTTCGTCAGCGGCGAGGATCGCCGGGGAATCGGAGTGGTCTACGAGATCGAGAATCACTTCCTCAAGCACGTTTACCCGATGGGGTACTGGGAGCCGAACGACTTCATCTTCATCGGCGAGACGGCCGCCGGCCAGCATGTGCGCGTGCACTATTTCCCCGGTGCG
>DATCEM010000435.1:0-3435 GCA_036510175.1 Solirubrobacteraceae bacterium
GGGCGGGCTCTCGCCGCGTGCTGGGTTCGATCGCAATGCTGCCGGGCACGAGCCGCCCGCCCACACCCCAAGCGAACCAAAGCACGAGGCGCCACAAACCGCAGCAAAAAGCATGAGGTCGGCACCGGCTGCCATGCTTACCTATGAGCCATGCGGCACCTTGACGCTCTGCTCGCCTTTATCGTCGCGGCAGTCGCTGCCGCGCTGCTGACGCCGCTCGCGGGGATGCTTGCGCGGCGGGTCGGCGCGATGGCGGAGCCGAGCGAGAGCGGGCCGGCCCGGGAGAAGATGCCGCAGCTCGGGGGGTTGGCGATCTTCGCCGGGACGCTGCTGGCCGCGGCGATCTGGATGCCCGAGGGCCGCGATGCGGGCGTCACGCGGGCGATCCTTGCCGGGGCGGCGCTCATCACCCTGGTGGGGGCGATCGATGACGCCGTCGATCTGGCACCTCTGCTCAAGCTCGCCGGTCAGCTCGGAGCGGCGCTGATCGTCGTCCTCGCGGGAAACGTGAAGCTCCTCGATTTGACCATTCCCTTTCTCGGTACGCCTCACTTCGCGCCCTGGCTCGGCGCCACGTTCACCGTCATCTGGCTCGTGGGGATCATGAACGCCGTCAACTTCATCGACGGCGTGGATGGGCTCGCGGCGGGGATCGTGGCCATCGACGGGGTCGCCTTCACGATCATCGCCTTCGAGCTCAAGGGGCCCAATTCGACCCCCGCGGGCATCCTCGCCGCCATCACCGCGGGAGCCGCGCTGGGATTCCTCATCCATAACTTCCATCCGGCCTCGATCTTCATGGGCGACTCGGGCGCGAACCTGCTCGGTTACCTCCTCGGCGTGGTCACCATTCAGGGCACGCTGAAGACGAACGCGGTGATCGCGCTCGTGGCCCCGCTGGTCATCCTCGCCGTCCCCTTCCTCGACACCGGGTTCGTGGTGGCCAAGCGGCTCAAGTACCGCCAGGCGCCCTGGTCGAAGGATGCCAACCACTTCCACCACCGCATGGCGCGGATCGGATTCAGCCAGCGCAAGACCGTCCTCTACATGTACGGCTGGACGGCACTGCTCGCCTCCTTCGCGGTGGCCGAGCGGGTGATTCCCTGGCACCGGCATGGGGCCTACCATCTCGGCTGGGCGATCCTCATGGTGGCGCTGGGGGTCGTCGCCCTCGCCGGCAGCGTGTACGTCGTCTACGTACTCGAGATCTTCAAGTTCAAGCGGCTGCGCGCGCGCGATCTCCGGCAGGCTGAGCCGGCGACAAGCGAGCACGAGATCGAGGTTCGCGTGCGGCGCGAGCTCGAGACCGGCGAGTTCGAGACGGTGGGGTAGCACGGCCGATGGAGATCGCTCAGCTCGACGCGCTCGACGCGTTCGTCACCCTCGACGGCTCGTCGATCCGTGAGCTCGCGGGGCCCGCGTGGAGCGCCGTGCGCCATCAGAGCCTGGCTGAGGCGACGCTGCCGCCCGGGGGAGAGACGGCCGAGCACTACCACCCGAGGGCCGAGGAGCTCTACTACTTCACCTCCGGCTCGGGTCGGCTTCGCCTCGGCGAGGACGAGGCCGAAGTGCGTGCCGGCGACTGCGTCGTGATCCCGCCCGGCACCCCGCATAAGCTCTTCAATCGTGGTCCGGACCCGCTTGTCCTGTTGTGCTGCTGCGCGCCGGCGTACTCGGACGCAGACACCGTGATGACCGGTCGGTAGGCGGGTCGACGGATTGGGGCTAACCCGGGTCGAGCGCACAGCGCTCTTCGCCATCGCCATCACCACCATCGTCGCCGGCGTTGCCCGCTACGAGAGCGGCGTGCCCAACGGGGTCGCGTTCGCCTTCGCGCTCGTCTCCCTCGTCGGTCTCGCGTGGGCCGTGAGCTTCGCCGTCGAGCACGTCGGCGAGCACTACGGCCCCTCGATCACCGGCGTGCTGCAGGCCACGCTCGGGAACCTGCCCGAGTTCTTCGTCGTCCTCTTCGCCCTTCAGGCGGGCCAGCTCGTCATCGCGGAGACGGCGATCCTCGGGTCGATTCTCGTCAACGCCCTGCTCGTCCTCGGGCTCGTGATCATCGTCGGCGCCCGTCGCGCTTCCGATGGCGTGATGCGCTTCGGCTCCCGGCTCCCCAACGACACGGCGACGCTGCTGCTGATCTCGACGCTGATCATCATCCTCATCGGGCTCGCCGATTCCGCGCACGACCCCGCCAGCCATCACGTGCGGGCGATCTCGATCATCGGCGCGGTGGCGATCCTCGCCGTCTATGCGTCGTGGCTCGTTCCCTACCTGCGCACGCCGAGGAGCAGCCCCGACCCCTCGGCCGTCTCGCGCATCGGGCTGAGCGTGGGCGTGGGCCTGCTCATCGTGGCCGGGATCGGGTCGGCGTTCGTCTCGGACTGGTTCGTGGACGCTCTGCAGCCGACGATCCGGACGCTCCATATCTCCAAGGCGTTCGCCGGCCTGGTCATCGTCGCCATCGCCGGGAACGGCGTCGAGCACGCGGTGGGGATCGCGCTCGCCTATCGGGACAAGGCGGACCTGGCGATCTCGGTGGTCAAGAACTCCGTCGCCCAGATCGCCGCCTTCCTCTATCCCGTGATGGTGATCGTCTCCCTGGTCCTCGCGACCCGGCTCACCTTCGCCATCGCGCCCGTGTACATCGGTGCCCTGGCGGGCACCGCGATCATCGTCTGGCAGATCACCGGCGACGGCGAGGCCACGATGTTCGAGGGGGTGGCACTGGTCGCGGCGTTCATCATCCTGGCCACCGTTGCCGCGTACGAGGGCTAGGCGGCCGGACCGCTTCGCGAGTGCGCTATCCTTACGTTTACGTAAGGTAGCGTTTTGATGTAGTCGTGGAGGTGGTCGTGCCAGCGTTATTTGAGCGAGATCAAGTGAAGCGCCCTGCCGCTCGCAACGGCGGGTCGTCCCAGCGCCGGTTCGGCGTCCGCGCCGACCACGGGAACTACAAGTGGTGGGCGCTGTCGTGCACGAGCCTGGGCATGCTCCTCGCGACGATCAACTCGGGCACGCTGATCATCGCCCTGCCCAACCTCGAGCGCAGCCTCCACACGAGTCTGCTCGAGCTCGTGTGGGTGATCCTCGTCTACATGATCGCCTCGACCGTGCTCGTGCTCAGCGCGGGCCGACTCTCGGATCAGTTCGGACGCAAGCGAGCGTACCTCGGGGGCTTCATCGTCTTCGCCCTCGCCTCGCTCGGTGCCGGCTTCGCAGCCAACGGCACCGAGCTCATCCTGTGGCGGATCCTCCAGGGCATCGGCGGCGCCTTCCTCTTCGCCAACGCCGCGGCGATCGTCACCGATGCCTTCCCCCGCGAGCAGCTCGGACTGGCCATGGGCACGAACACCATGGTCGCCGCCGTCGGGCTGGTCATCGGGCCTGTGCTCGGTGGCGCCCTGGTCGCCATCTCCTGGCCGTGGGTGT
>DATCEM010000436.1:0-3051 GCA_036510175.1 Solirubrobacteraceae bacterium
AAGAGCAGCGGGCCGCCGTTCTGCGCGGCCGCGTGCTCGATGCCCGGCCCGGGGGAGAAGTGGTCGCCGTCGATGCCCGCGGGGATCATCACGGCGCGCTCAGCGGCGGCCGGCGACAGTCCGGCGAGCTGGTCGCGCATGTAGGTCGTGAGCACGATCGAGGTCCGGGCGCGTTGGGCCACGAGTCGCTCACCCATGCGCGCGACCCCCACCAGCGGTCGTCGTAACGCGCTCGGGAGCGCATAGCGGTCCTGGTGCTCGGGCAGGAGCTCGCGGTGAATGGGGGCGTGGAAGGTGTGGAGATAGGGGACACCGAGGACGGCCGCCGGCACACCCTGGAGCGGGTAGTGAACGTGCACGAGGCGGTGCGTGGCGCGGATGGTGCGGGCCACCGCGCGCAGCGAGGCGAGCGGATACGCCGCCGCGTACAGGGGATGCCCACGCTCGGGCACGTCGAAGCGGCGAATCTCGACGCCGTCATCGGCCCGCTCATAGCGTGGGGACTCGGGGACAACGCGCTTGGCCAGCACGGTCACGGGCACTCCGCGGGCAACGATCGCGCCGGCGAGCTCGCGCACGTAGCGCTGGAGGCCGCCGAGCTGGTCGGGCATCACGGCATTGGTGACCATGAGGACGCCGAGCTCGCCGCCGTCCCGCTCTCGACGCGCGCGTCGATATCGACGTTCAGCCAACGGGCGCTCGTCGAATGCGGCTGCCGCTGCGTCCCGCCGCGGCGACGGCGCCGAGGAGGATCGCCATGCAGGCGGCGACGGGCTCGTTCTGAATCGTGTAGTCGGTCGTCCAGCAGATGAGCAGGGCCACGACACCGCCGGCGAGGCCGGCGCCGAGGATGGGAAAGGCACGCAAGCCCTCGCGGAGGTCACGGTAGAGCCCGCGGAAGAGCAGCAGGAACAGGGCGAGCGCGAACAGCCCGCCTTCGGCGAGGATCTGGAAGTAGGTCGAATTAGCGCTGAGGTACTGCGCGTCGCCGGCGCTGATTCCCGCACCGGAGCGAGCCACGCGGTCGCGCAGGTAGTCCCCCAGGTTGTCGATGCCGATACCCGCGATGGGATGTCCCAGGAAGGCGTCGTCGATCGCCACATGCCAATACTGGAGGAGGTCCTGGTCTCCCAGCGCCGGCCCCTGCTGGGCGGCGGAGACGCCGTGAACCGCCGTCGGGTTCGCGATCGAGGCGAACCGGCCTCGGACGGCGGGCCCGGCGACGACCAGCGCCACCACCACGATCAGTGCGGCGCCGCCGAGGAGCACCGGCGTGACCCGCCGGCGCAGGCCGCGGGGAAGGAGCAGGACGGTCGCCGTCAGTCCGCCCAAGGCTCCGATCCAGCCCGCCCGCGAGAGAGCGAGGGCGATCCCCGCGCCGGCGAGCAGAGCCGTTGCCAGGAGCACGATGCGGTGCGAGCGAGCGCGAGCAGTGAGCCCGAGGGCGCAGATCAGGGGCAGGAAGATCGCCAGTACGTCGCCCAGGGCGATGGGATTATTGAAACTCCCGAAGGGACGGAGGGTCTTCCCGTAATAGAAGACGTAGTTCGCGGCCGAGAGCTGGGTATTTCCATTGGCGCCGTAGAGGTTCAGCTGGTGTCCTGTGCGCACCTCCCAGATCGCGATCGCGCTCTGAAGGGCAGCGCTCATCGCCACGGCCACGAGAACGGCCTTCATTCCCCCGGGCTCCTGGGCGGTCTGGGAGACCAGCCACGCCACCGCGAGCAAGAGGCCGAGGGTGACGATGAACGAATGGTTCGAGGAGCCGATGGCCAGCGGCAGCAGGAGCAGCGGGAAGGCGAGCACTCCGGCCACCCCGACGGAGGAGAGACGGCCGGCTCCCGCGGGGGCGGAGATGATCGCGAGTCCGGCCCCGGCGATGAGCAGCGGGACGAGCACCGAGACGCGGGTGCTCGCGAGCGAGGCGGTGGCGCCCACGAAGGGCGCAGCCACGATCGTCAGACCGGTGATCAGCCTCAGGGGGTGCTCCATGGTGCAGGCGAGCAGCGCGATCAGCGGAGCGGCGATGGTCAGCCCGTACTTCAGGCTCGATGGCTGCTGGAACGCCTCGATCTGTACTACTCCGGTCGCCGCGAGGATCGCTGCGGCGGCTGCGAGCAGAGCGATCACGGTGCGCAGCGATGAACGTGTCGCGACGATGCTCATCGGCTGGGGCTGGCGATCGCGCCGCGGTGAGCGGCGACGATTTCGAAGTCGGAAAGCGGCGTGGGGCGACGGCGCCCGAGGATGAAGGTGCCCGAGGCGGCGTCGAGTCCGGCCGGCCGGTCGCGCAGCCACCGGTCGAGCCAGCGCAGGGGCAGGGTTGAGATCCGCGTGAGCACGTCGAACCCCTGACGCAGCGGTGATTCGCCGGCCGCTGCGAGGACGAAGTGGCGCAGCGACCAGGCCAGCGCCTCGCCCGGACCGCCCACCGCCCCGGCCTCGATCTCATCGAAGTGCCGCAGCAGGCTACGGTGACCGGTCATCGTCCAGCGCGTGAAGTCGTAGGCGCCTTCGTGGACCTGCTGCATGAACGGGACCTCCGAGTACAGCAGTCCCGCGGGGCCGAGCACTCGGTGAAGCTCGTGGGCGACGCGCTGCGGGTCGGCGACGTGCTCGAGCACCGCCTGGCACACGACGGCGGAAAAGGCGCCGTCGACGAACGGGAGATCGTGGCCGTCGCAGACGATTCGCGTGCGCGGGCCGAGGTACACATCGCTCTCCACGAGATCGATCCACGGCGCGCCCGCCAGCGCCTCCGCGCCAAATCCGAGGATCCCTCCGCCGACGACGAGAACCCGTCGCCGGGGAGAGCCGTCGTGCCAGCCTTCGCGCAGCAGGTCCGCCACGAGCTCGAAGTTCTTGCGCGACACCGGGCTCGCGGTCAGCGTGCGGCGCAGCGCGTCACGCATCCGGGCGGCCGGTGAGGCCGTCGAGGTGCGCGTCGCCTCCTCCGCGAAGAGGCTCGCGCCGGCCATCAGGAGCACGGGCACACCGTCTTCGGTCAGTCGGTAGGTGAGCTCGCCGTCGACGGTCGTGAGCGTGCCCCCG
>DATCEM010000437.1:0-3663 GCA_036510175.1 Solirubrobacteraceae bacterium
CACGCCGCCCGCACGCCGCCCGGGCGCCGCGCGCGGGCCGGCGGCGCCCGGCCCGCCGCCAACCCTTCGTTCACGCCAGCCGCGGGTCGACTATCCATTTGCTCGCCCGGCCCGTCGAGGTCATGGCGAGCGCGGCGGGGAGCTGCGCGAGACCGATCGTCTCGCCTGCGAGTAGGCGCCAGTCCAGCGCGCCCGCGCCGAGCACCTCGAGGGCGCGGTCGACCTCCTCGCGCGAGTGGTGAAACGAGCCGCGCAGGTCGAGCTCCTCGTAGTGGATGCGGTCCGCGGGAAGCGCTACCTCGTTGCCCGGCGGGCAGCCGCCGACGAGCACGACCACCGCTCCCGGCGCCGCGGCCTCGATTGCTGTTCGCCACGCCCCCGGACGTCCGACGGCTTCGAAGACGAGCGCGTGGGCCGACAGCCGCTCCGCGGTCCGGACGCCGAGCGTCGCAGCCTGCTCACGGCGCTCGGGGTGGGGGTCGGCGAGGGTCACCGTCCGCCCCTGGCCGCGCAGGAGCGCCGCGAGCATCAGGCCCATCGGTCCGCCGCCGAGCACTCCGACATCGTCGGCGTCGCTGCCCCGGTCGACCGCGTGCAGTGCCGCGGCCAGGGGCTCGGCCATCGCCGCCCCGGGGGCCGGGAGTCCGTCGGGGATCGCGTGGATGGCCGCCGCGGGCGCCGCGATGAGCTCGGCGAAGCCGCCGAGGACCCAGGTCGGCGTGCGGCAGATCTGCGAGCGCCCGGCGCGGCACGGCGGGCACGTGCCGCAGGCGACCGAATCGGAGACGAGCACGCGCTCGCCCGTGTCGAGCCGCTCGCCGGCCGTCTCGTGGCCGAAGGCGCAGGGATAGGGGGGGAGGATGCGGTGACCGTGGCGCCACATCTTGAAGTCGGTGCCGCAGGTCGTGGCGGCGTGCACGGCGACGAGGACCTCGCCCTGGGGATGGGGAACCTCCTCCACGCGCAGGTCGCCCGGCCCGTGGAGCACGGCCGCCCTCACGGGACGATCACCGCCTTCAGGCACTCGCCGCGCCGCTGGAGCTCGAGCGCCCGGCCCACCTCCTCGAGGCCGAGGCGGTGGGAGACGAGCGGCAGGGGATCGATCGTCCCCTCGGCGATCAGGGTGAGCCCTGCGCGCATGTCCTCGGGCCCCGCCGAGTAGCTCGCGGTCACGGTCAGCTCGCGCAGGAAGATCTCGGTCCCGTCGAGGGCCGGCGGGTCGTCGGGGGCGGGCGGCGCGTACAGGCACAGCGTCCCCCCCGGCGCGAGTGCCGAGGCGGCCGCGGCGATGGCCTGGGGCTTCGGCGTGCAGACGATGGCGACGTCGACGAGCTCGTTGCCGTGGTGCTCGGCGCCCCAGCGCTCGGCCAGGCCCAGTCGGTCCGGTCGCGGCTCGCGCACCCACACGGCCTCGACCGAGCGCGCCCGCGCCGCGGCGATCTGGAGCAGGCCCATGGCTCCGGCGCCGACGACGAGCAGGCTGTCGCCCGCGCGCAGGCCGGCGCGGTTCTGGGCGCGCAGGACGCAGGCCAGGGGCTCGACGAAGGTCGCCGCGACCGGGTCGAGGTCGTCGGGCAGGGGCAGGAGCTCGGCGGTGAGCTCGGCGGCGATGCGCACCCGCTCGGCGAACCCCCCGGGAGCCAGGCCGCTCCCGCGGAAGCGCTCGCACAGCGTCTCGTGGCCGCGCTGGCAGCGGCGGCACTCGCCGCATGGGGCGTGGTGGTGGATCGCCACCCGGTCCCCGACGGCGACCGAGGACACGCCTGCCCCGACCGCCGTGACCACGCCGGCGGGCTCGTGACCGAGGACGGCGGGGAGCTTGGGGGCGACGTACCAGTCGGTCACGTCCGATCCGCACACGCCGCACGCGAGCACGTCGCACACGACCTCGCCCGGGCCCGCGACCGGGTCCTCCATCTCCTCCACCGTCACCGCGTCGAGCGAGAGCGAGCGCGCGACCCTCATCGCCGGGCGGGCGCGGGGCCAGAGATCCGTGCGGTCATCGGTCGCCGATGCTAGCCTGCGTCGAACCTGAGGGCCGCGTGGGAATGGCGGCTTCCAGACCGTCCAGCCGCATGCGCCGCGCTCGTCCGCTCCTACTCCCCGTCTGCCTGTGCCTCGCCCTGGCGATGTTGCCCGCGGGCGTGGCCGAAGCGGCTGGCGCCGATCCGATCATGCCGCTCTCGCAGGTCCAGCCCGGAATGCAATGCACCGGCGAGACCGTCGTCTTGGGTACGACCATCTCCTCGTTCGACGTCAACGTCATGAACGTGGTGCAGGACCCGCCGCAGGGCGCGATGATCCTGGTCAGCGTCTCCGGTCCCGCGGTCGACCCGAGCGGCGTCGCGTTCGGGTTCTCCGGCTCGCCGATCTTCTGTCCCGCCCCGGACGGCACACCCAGCATCATCGGGGCGATCTCGCAAGGGATCGGGGAGTACGGCAACGACGTGGTGCTCGCGACCCCGATCCAGCAGATGCTGGGCCAGCCGGTCCTGCCCCCGTCCTCGGCGCCGAGACTTGTGGCGAGGACCCGCCCGCTGGTCGGGCCGCTGATGGTCTCCGGCCTCTCGCCCGCGCTCACGGCGCTCGTCGAACGGGCGGGGGAGAGCGCCGGGCGCCAGGTGCAGCCGGCCCCGGTCGGGGGCACGCCGAGCTACCCCGTCCAGCCGCTCGTGCCCGGCGCTTCGGTCGCCGTTTCCTACTCGACCGGTGCGATCTCGATGGGCGCGGTGGGGACCGTGACCTACAGCGACGGGGCTGACGTGTACGCGTTCGGACACGAGCTCGACGGCGCCGGCCGGCGCTCGCTGTTCCTCCAGGACGCCTACGTCTATGGAGTGATCGACGATCCGAGCCCGGCCGAGGATGGCAGCTATAAGCTCGCCGCCCCCGGCCACGTCGAGGGAACGCTGAGCAGCGACAACCCCAGCGACGTGATCGGCGAGGTCGGCGCTCCTCCTCCGTCGATCCCGGTGGACATCGAAGCTCACGACATGGACACCCGGCACTCGCTCGCCGTCGACAGTGATATCGCCGACGAGACCGACATCGGCGACCCGATCGGCGACCTGCTCGACATGGTTGCGCCGGTGGCGGTCGCCCAGGCGGCAACCCAGATCTACGACGGACCACCCGCCAACGAGTCGGGACGCATGTGCCTGCGGATCGACGTGCGCGAGAGCGCCCTGCCGCTGGGCTTCTGCAATCGCTACGTCTCCAGCGGCTCGCCCGGCGATCAGGGCGAGCTCCCGCCCGCGCTCGCGCTCGCGACCTCGAACGACGTCACCACGGCACTGTCCCTGCTCGACTCGGTCCAGTTCGCGGCGCTCCACGTCACGCGCGTGAGCGCCAACATCGACGCCCAACGCGGCCTGATCGAAGGGTCGATCGTGGGGGCGCAGGCCCCGGCTCGCGCGATAGCGGGAGGGCTGCTGCCCGTGCGCCTGCTCATCCGGCGCTATCAGGGTCCGCTGCAGACGATCTCGTTCCACCTGCGGATACCGCACGGGCTCCGCGGCCCGGTACTGGTGACGCTCAAGGGCCCGTCGGCCGGAGGCTCCGGGAGCGCCGCGGCGCTGTTGGCCGCCCTGGCGGGCGCGCTCGGCGGAGGCAGCGGCAGTAGCGGCACGAGCGCAAGCACAGGCTCCGCGCCATCGGCCTCGG
>DATCEM010000438.1:0-12025 GCA_036510175.1 Solirubrobacteraceae bacterium
GGGGAACACGTCCAAGAGGCCCCCGCGCAGCGCGAACTGCCCCCGCTCCTCGACCTGCTCGACGCGTTCGTAGCCGGCCGCGACGAGCTCCGCCGCGCATTCGTCGAGGTCCAGCAGCTCGCCGACGCGCAGCGTGAACGAGTGCGGGCGCAGCGCCGGGTCGGGCACCTTCTCCGAGAGCGCCACCGCGCTGACCACGACGACGGGCGCCTGCTCGGCGTCGAGGAGCGAGTCCAGCGCGGCGATCCGCTGGCCCACGAGGTGCGGCGGCGGCGCGAGATGCGACTCGTAGGTCACCCCGCGGCTCGGGTAGAAGCGTACGGTGCGCGGCGCGAGCCAGGCACGCAGGCCCGAGGCGAGGTCACGGGCGGCGCGATCGTCGCCGGCCACGACGATGGCGGGGGTGCCCGGGTCGCGGTCGACGAGGGCGGCGAGAAGGTATGAACGGAGTGCCTTGCTCACGAAGGCCCGTCCCCCCTGCTCCGCGAGGGTGGCGGTCTGGGGGTCGTTCTCTGCTTGGGTGAGGAGGGTGCTGAGCATGGGCTTGGGTGGTGGTGGGCCGGGCGGGGAAGGGCTGCCGTGTGTGGCCATGCAATCGGCCACACACGGCAACCCTTCCCCACCCGGCTCTCCTAAGTCTAGGTCAGCGTGGGCCGGTTCCTGGCGGTGTCTTCGCCTCGGCTCCTGGGGGGGTGGGGCGGACGGCCTTCGCTTCGCTGCGGTCAGCTTGGTGGGCCGTTGCGCACTATTTCCTCCGCTGCGTCGGCGGCCTGCTCTATTAGCAGTCCGACTTCCTCTTTGGGCTCGCGGAAGCGGCCGAGGACGTAGGCGGCTACTCGGTCGGGGTCGGTGGTGGGGGGTCGGCCGACGCCGACGCGGACGCGGGCGAAGTCGGCGGCGCCGAGACCGGCCTTGAGCGACTTCAGTCCATTGTGTCCCGCGAGGCCGCCGCCGACGCGGACGCGGATCTCGCCGAAGGGAAGGTCGATCTCGTCGTGGATGACGAGCACGCGCTCGAGTGGGAGTCCGAAGGTGCCGCGCGCCGGGCCGACGGAGTCGCCGGCCTCGTTCATGTAGGTCTGGGGCAGGAGGAGCGCCACGCGCGGGCCCTCGGGTCCGGCGCGGCCCTCGGTGAGCAGCCCCGAGAACTTGGACTTCAGCTTCGGGAGCTCCCAGCGAGCAGCGAGCCTCTCCGCGACCGCGAAGCCGACGTTGTGGCGGGTTCCCGCGTATTCGGGTCCCGGGTTCCCGAGACCGACGATCAGCCAGTCGACGGGGGCGCCCCGATGACCCGGGCGCGCAAGCGCGCTTAGGCGCGGCACGGCAGCCTTAGGCGCCGCGCCCTAGCGGGCGCTCACTCGTCGCCGCCGTCAGAGTCGCCCTCGGGCTCCTCCTTGGCGCCGTCCTCGCCGACGAGCTCGGTCTCCTGCTCGATCCCTTCCTCCTCCTCGGTCTGCAGCCGCGGCGGGCTGAGGGTGGCGATCAAGGTGTCGGGCTCGTCGAGGAACTTGACGGTGGCGGATGCGGCGAGCCCCTCGAGGGTCAGGGTGTCGCCGATCACCATCGTGGAGACGTCGTGCTCGATCCGGTCGGGAATGTCGTTGGGCAGCGCCTCGACGGTGAGCTCGCGCGTGACGTGCTCGAGCACGCCGCCCTCCTTGACGCCGGGAGCGCTGTCCTCGCCGATGAGCTCGAGCGGGACCGTGGCCTGGATCGCCTGGTCCAGGCGCACGCGCAGGAGATCCACATGGACGGTGTGACCGTCGACGGCGTGGCGCGTGAGCTCCTTGAGCACGACGGGAGTCGCGGCGTCGCCGTCGACCGCGAGGTCGACCACGGCGCCGGCACCCGCGAGCACATGCCTGAGCGTGCGATCGTCGACCTCGAAGGAGATCGGATCCTGGCCGCCGCCGTAGACGATGCCGGGAATGAGCCCGGTCCGGCGCAGGCGGCGCGCCGCCCGAGAGCCCGAAGGCTCACGTCGAGCAACGGCGAGTGCGGCGGTGTCTGATGCGGGCATGTCGGTTCGTCTCCGGTCGGCGGAAAGGGCACGCTGAATGCGGCCCGTCGGGCGGCGAAGGATGCTAGCGGACATTCCTTCCACCCCATGGGACGCGCGCGGTACGCTTAAACGGTGGTTGGAGTCGGCCAGATCATCCTCCTCGTCCTCGGCATGCACCTCCTGGCGCTCGCGTGCGCGGCCGTGCTCATCATTCACGCCGCACGGGCCGCTCCGACGGTGGGCTGGCAGGCGCCCGGCGGCGGCTCTGACGACGGCCCGGGCAACAGCCGTCCCGGGCCGATCGCGCCCTCCAGCGTTCCCGGCGGGGGACTCCCGCTGCCCGACGCCGAGCCGGCGCGGGTGCGCCTGCGCGACCACCGCCGCCTCGCCGACCTCACCCCGCCGCGCGAGCGCCGGCCGGCACGCGAGCCGGTCCGCGAGCCCGCGCGCCAGGATTGACGCGCTCGCGCTCAGAAGTGCTTCGGACAGTCCGCGCTGGTCTTGATCCGGGCCGAGAGCTCGAGCAGTTCGACCTTCAGCCCCGTGATCGGGTTGCCCGAGTGGCGCACGCGGACGCATTGGGTGACGGGTAGCTCTCCCGTACCCTCCCAGGCGACGCGCGCGACGCCGGTCTCCCCGAGCACGGGGAAGCTGCTCGACACGCTGAGTTCGAGGACCGAGACGTGGCCCGACCGGCGCAGGGTCGTGGCGTCCTGGGCGACGCGCGCCCGGCATGCCGCGCTCGAACGGCACCGGTAGAGGTCGGTGAGCATCGCCGCCTGATCGCCGCGTGCCTCGGCGCCCACGAGCGCGGTCACCCCCGAGCGCTCGGCCGAGACGCTGCTGTACACCCGGGCGAGCAGCGCGCTCACCACGAGAAAGACCACGACGACAGCGAGGATGAGGAGCAGGGGCGGGCGACGGCGCACGCGCTGATCATGGCGCAGACGCAGCGGCGCGCGCCTTATCCGGCCTCCGCGAAGTCCTCCCCGCTCAGCTCGAGGAAGCGCTCGACCGACGCCTCCTGGTGCTCGAGGCGTTCGGCGTACGCGTGGGCGTGCTCGGCCGCAAGCTGGAGGAAGTCCTCGACGCAGCGGACCGGATCATCGGCGAGCGGATATACCCTGGTGAGATCCTGCTGGACGCAGGCGATCCCCATCGGCGGCCGGCCCTGCGCGAGCGTTCTGGCGCTGCACACGGGGGCCACCACGAGCTGGAGATCGGGCGCCACGAGCGCCGTCGGCAGCAGCCGCGGCGCGGGCAGGCGCACCGAGAGGTCGATCGTGTGGACGACGCTGAAGTTGCTCGAGGCGAGATCAGACAGCGGTTCGCGCCACACCTCGAGCACGGTGTCGGCGCCGACGAGGGCGTCCTTGAGCGCTGTCGCCTGCTCGATGTAGAGCCGCTCGGCCTCTTCGCGGTCCTCGGCGTCGGCGAGATCGAGGTCGCAGGGCACGCGCAGCAGCTCGCTCGCCGAGACGGTGGCTCCCGCTCCGCGACTTCCGCTCGCCACGTACGTCTGGAGCGTGCCCAGGTCACGCCGACCGTGGAAGATGACCGTCACCGACTCGCTCAGCGGCAGGCCGGCGACGCGCAGGGAGACCGCCACCGAGCTGGTCTGATCGAGCAACGCTCGCCGGAGCAATTCCTCCGCCGCGCCGTCGCCTGAACGTGGATCCTCGTCGAGCATAGTGCGTCTGCTCCTTAGATCGGCTGCTTTGCCCTATCTATTTACCCAGACCCGCGGTCGGATAGCCACCGACAACCGGAGCAACCGACCCCGGGTCGGTCTGGCCACCTGGCGCATCGCCGATCGCCGCGCTCGCACCGGGTAGGCTCCACCGGCGATGAAGATCCTCTACAGGCCGTTCGGCATCATCGCCGGGATCATCGGTGCGAGGCTGGCACGCAAGGTCTTCAACGCGGTCTGGGGCACGATCGATCACAACGCGCCGCCGCGGGCGAGCACTGAGCACACGACGCTACCCAAGGTGGTGAGCGCCGCCGTCATCGAGGCGGCCACGACCGCGGCCACCCGCGTCACCGTGGATCGCGCGAGCCTGAAGTGGTTTCACTTCCTCACCGGGATCTGGGCCGGCGAGAAGGAGCCCGGCGGCTAAGAGGCCGTCAGGAGCTCGAAGATCTGGTCCGAGTCCTCGGTACTCCCGACGGTGGCGTGCCGGCCGAGGCGCCGGAAGGCTCGGACCATGCGGGGGTCGAAATGGCTCCCGCTGCAGCGTGAGATCTCCGACAGTGCTTCCTCGAAGGTCGAGGCGGACTTGTAGGGACGCACGTGGGTCATCGCGTCCACCGCGTCGACCACCGCCACGATCCGCCCGGCGATGGGGATCGAATCGCCGCTCAGTCCGCTGGGATATCCCTCGCCGTTCCAGCGCTCGTGGTGGGTGAGGGCGATCTGCCCGGCTAACCGGAGAAGCTCACAATCGCTTCCCGCGAGCAACGTCGAGCCGAGGACGGTGTGCTCCTTCATCGTCGCGAACTCGTCTGCGCTCAGCTTCCCCGGCTTGAGCAGGATGCTGTCGGGAATCCCGATCTTGCCCACATCATGGAGCGGCGCCGCCTCGCCGATGAGCTTGACGAAGCTCTGCGAAAGTCCGAGTGTCGCGGCGAGCCGCGCGGCGTCCCGGCCCACGCGCTCGGTGTGCTGCGCGGTCTCGTAGTCGCGGTACTCGCCCGCGAGGACCAGCCGGTGCAGGGTCTCGGCGCGCGAGCGCGCCAGATCGTTTACGCCGATGCGCAACCTCTCCTCGAGCCGATCACGCGAACGGACGAGCGCGACCATGTCATGAGTCGCCGAACCATCCTTGTTCCGCCGCTGCGTGTCGAATTCGATGCTCACCGCCCGCTCCAGATGGAGCCGAGCCGCCTGTAGTGACGTAGCCATGGCCAACGCCTTCCCCGATGCTCTCCGCAGGACAGGCCGCCCAGAGAGAAGGAGAGCTAGGAGCTCCCAGAGCGCATGAGCAACCTACCCCGCCCCAGGGGCGGCTAGCGGGCCCCAATCCACATGCAGTGGAACGGCGTCGAAAGGTGTGCAAAGCCGGGCGCGGGCGCGGGCCCGGGCTGCGGGCTGTCAGCCCTCGATCCTCACAGGTACCCCCGGCACGATCCGCGCCGCGAGCCAGGTGATCGCCGAAGTGGCCAGGCGCATGCAGCCGTGAGAGGCCGCTGTCCCGAGCGTGCCCCCAAGGCCGTCGCGTCCATGAATGGCGATCTGGCCCGGCCCGCCGTCGAACTCCTGGAGCACATCCGAGCGGGCGCTGAGAGCAAGCGCGAATGGCCCTCCCGGCTCGCTCGCAGGCATGATCACGGTTTCCTCGACGAAGAAGTCGCCGCTCGGGGTGGGCGTCGAGGGCTTGCCCACGACGGCTTCGAAGACCTTCTTCAGGCGGCCGTGGAAGTAGACCCAGATGCGCCGGTCGGGCGTGCTCGCGACGATGTGCCAACCCGTCACGGCTGCGTAGGTACCGCCTCGCGAGATCCAGCCGGACGAGCCGTTCGGGCGCCCGGGGAGCATCACCTTGAGCCAGTGGGTGCCCCCACGGCCCTCGGCCTGTCCGATGACCGGGAGCGTCGTCTGCTCGCCCGTGATCGGCGTCTTCGCGGGGAGCGGCGCCAGCTGGGGCGCGCTGATGCGCGGTGACCGGTAGGCACGATGCCCGTAGAGCAGGACCACGAGCCGCTGCGTGGCATTGACGTGGCTCTTGGTGCTGGCGGCCGCGGTCGAGACTTCCACCAGGCCGCCCGACACGCATATCAGGGTGAGAAGGCACGCCAGCGCGCCTCGGGTCCGGCGCGCGTTCCCGCGCCGGCCCGCGTTCCCGCACCGGCGCGACGGGCCGGCCGTGGGAACGCGAGCGATCATGGTTGCCATTCGGGTTCGCCTGATCTCAGCCGGTGAACGAGCGGGGGCTCGTCGGCGGCCGCGGACGGATATGGCGGACGTGCTTCTTGGCTACCCGGCGGGCGTGCTTCTTGGCTCCGTGATGGGCGTGCTTCTTACGCAGGTGCCTGGCGGTGCCCGTCGTCTTCTTGACGATCGGCGCCTCCTTGCGCTTCGTCGTGCCCGAGCCACTGGAGCCGGTCTTCTTCGTCCCGCCGGTTCCGGTGGTGCCGCCGCCGGCCGTGGTGCCGCCGCCGCCCGTGGTGCCGCCACCGCCCGTGGTGCCGCCACCGCCTGTGGTGCCGCCACCGGTACCTGCCGCGCATGCCGAGGTGGTGATCGTGTTCGTATCCAGGTTCACCGCACCGTTTCGCGCCAACAGCCGCCCGTCGAGGGTGGCTCCGGTCTGGGCCGTAATCGTCGTCAGTGCCATCACCGTGCCGTCGAACCTCGAGCCCGTCCCCAGGGTCGCGGACGCGCCGATCTCCCAGAAGACGTTGCAGGGTTGCGCACCGTTGGTGAGGAGAACCTTGGTCGCCGAGCCCGTGGTCATCGAGCTCCCCACCTGGAAGATGAACACCGCGTCGGGATTACCCTCCGCGTTGAGGGTCACGTCGCCGGCGGAAAAGAGCAGAGATGACGATGCGCTGTAGACCCCGGGGGTGAAGATCTGCCCGCTGAGATCGTCGCTCGCGAGCCTCGTGGCAGGCCGCCCAGCCGCATCGGTCCAGCTGCTCACGAGGGCATTCTTGGCGCTCAGCGCCACGCCATCGTCGACGTGGGTCGCTCCCAGCGCGTGAGGCGCGCCCGTGATCGCCGACCCGGGATCCAGGCCCAGATCGCCGAACATCGTCGTCGGGCCGGTATTGGTCACCGTCGATCCGGCGAGCACGGAAAAGCTCGCCGCGGTCCCGAGATTCACGGGCGCATCGGCCGCCTCGGCACTGCCGGCGAAGAGTAGGCCGAGCGACACCATCGACGCGAGGCCCACCCCGGCCGTTCGCTTGCCCCGCCAGGCGAGGCCCCGGCGGGCCGGGGCGGGTGTTACTTCGGGCTGCGAGATCGGACCGGCGTGTTGGCGCATCAGGCACTCCTTGATTGCGGCCGGAAGACACCGGGATCGGATTGGGGACTGGTCCCCGTCTCCTGCGACCTTAGATCAAGCCGTCGACCATCGGAGAACGCCTTGTCCACTTGCCGGCCGCGATGTGGACAGGTGACCGTTGGTACCTATCCGCACCGCTGGTAGGTAGTTTCTCCTCACCGGCCGCGCTGGCGCGGCACACTCTTACCACGTCAGGCCGTTCCCTTCTCGCTCGCGCGTGAGCAGGTGGACGATGATCGACCTGTTAATCGGGTCACTCGTCGCCACGAACGACCCTCCCTTCCCAAGAATTGCATACACATTACCGTGTGAAGCGCAAAGGCGCAATCCTCCGATCGAGGTAACTTCATGCGCGGTCGCCAGCCCCATGGCCGCGATCATCTCGCCCCGTCACCGGCCGGCCCTGCGGCTCAGCGGTTTCCTACGGGAGCGCCGAGATTGACGCGTCGGTGTGCAGGCGCGTGACATCAGCCGGCCATGGCTCGCCGATGCGCAGCGCCCTGTTGGAGCGCACGCGTGCCTCGCCCCGAGCACGCGCTGAGCGCGCGGCCTGCAGGGCAATGTCGTGTTGGGCGAGCGTCATCTGGCGGATGACCAGCGTTCCGTCGGCGATCTGGGCGCGCATGTGCTCGAGGTCAGCCGTGCGTCGCTCTTTCTGGTGACGGCGCACGGTCGCCGCTCCCTTCTGAGCGGCCTGAGCGGCCGACCGCGTTCGCGCGCGCCCAGCCGTGGACGGGCGGGTGAGCTTGACTTTGGCTTGGTCGGGGTTCGGCGCGCATTCCTCGATCGGCATCGGATGCTCCTATTTCATGTCCTGCAATGCAGATGGCTGGTACGCAGAGCATCGACATGGGGGAGCGCTTGGCCCATCAATGCCGCCCGAGGCGGACGATCGGTGCGATTACCCCGGGAGCTCTGCGGAGGAGGGCGTAGCGGGCATCAGCGCCTCGACTGAGGAGACAAACGTGCGGGAATCAATCGGCTTCTGGATGTAACCGTCGAATCCGGCCGCGGCGATGCGCTCGCGGTCGCCGATCATCGCCGAGGCGGTGACCGCCACCACGAGAGTGCGCTCCAACCCGTGTATCTTCCTGATCTCGCTCACTACCTCGTAACCGTCCATCTCGGGCATCAAGAGGTCAAGGAGGATCACCTGCGGCCGCATCTCTGCCGCGAGGGCAATGGCGTCCCGCCCGTTGTCAGCGAGCACCGGCTCGTAGCCGGAGGCCCTGAGGAGATAATCGATCAGGGTGGCGTTGTCTTCATTGTCCTCGACGACGAGGATGCTCGCCGGCACCACGCCCACCTGCTCCACGATCTCCAGGGTGAACGACGTTCCGCTCCCGAACTCGCTTTCGAAGGTGATCTCCGCTCCGAGGAGATGGGCTAACTTCAGGCAGATATAGAGTCCCAGACCCGTGCCCTCGTAGGGGACGGAGCTCAACGCGGCGATCTGCTCGAAGGCGGCGAAGAGGTAGGCCTGGTCGCCCGCCTTGATCCCCCTTCCCGTATCGATCACCGTCAGCCTGGTCACCGTCGCTCCGGGCTCGCTGCTCTGGCTCAGCTCCAGGCGCACAGTGCCCTCGTCGGTGAACTTGATCGCGTTGTTCGCGAGGTTGATCAGTATCTGACTGAGCGCGCGGCGATCGCTGCGTACTGCGATCGAGTCAGGAGGCGCTATCACGAGGAGCTCGAGTCCCTTCTCGTCGGCGAGCGGGCGCAACCCGACGGCCACCTCTTCGAGGAGCTGATGGCAATCGATCGACTCGAGGCTGAGCTCGACCGTCCCCGATTCGATCTTGGCCAGGTCGAGCAGGTCGTTGATCAGCGAGAGCAGATGCATTCCACCCGCCTCCACCGTCCGCAGCTGCCGGGTCTGCTCGTCGTTGAGCTCGCCCGGCAGACCCATCAACAGGACCCCGGTAAAGCCCAAGATCGCGTTCAGCGGCGTGCGCAGCTCGTGGCTCATGCTGGCGAGGAAGCGATCCTTGGCCCGAGCGGCGGCCTCGAGTCGTAGGTTGACGTCCTGCAAGTCCTGCTCGAAGCGCTTGCGCTCCGTCACGTCGCGAATCGCCGCCGTGGCCAGGCCCTCCTCCGCCTGGAACGGGCTCAGGCTGATCTGGATCGGGAACTCGACGCCGCCCTTGCGCCGGCCCGTGAGTTCGAGCCCGGCGTCGATCGGGCGGGCCGGAGGCTCAGAGAAGAACGCCGCCGGGTTCCCGGGATGGCGGTTCCGATGGCGATCGGGAATCAGCATCTCAGCGTGACGGCCCTTCAACTCTTCGCGCTGATAACCGAAGAGCTTCTCGGTGGCGGCATTGGCCTGCTGGATTACCCCCTCGCCGTTCACGATGACCATGGCATCCGGCGCCGATTCGAGCACCGCCCGCGTGTAGGCCTGAGATTTCTCGAGCTCCAGCGCGAGCCTGACCTCCTCGGTGATGTCATTCCCCATGATCAGATAGCCGACCGTCTGCCCGTCCTTGCCGCGCCGCGGCGTCATGACGATGCGAGCGGTGAAGGTCGAACCACCCTTGTGGACCCGCTCGACGGAGCCTTGCCACTTTCCCGTCTCCAGCGCCTGCCTCATCATCGTCTCGATCAAGCCGGCGAGGATGTCCTCACGCGTGTGCAGGCAAGCGATCGGTTGACCGAGAATCTCCGACGGCGTATAGCCATACAGTCGCCGCGCGCCCTCGTTCCACATCATGATCACCCCGCCGGCGTCGGTAGCGATCATCGAGTACTCAGTCGAGGCCTCGAGGACATTGCTCATCAGCACCGCTTCTGTGACGTTCGCGAACGCCTGGGCGTCTACCGCGTCCACAGTCATTGCCGTCCACCGGCGTTCGCGCACCCCAGTATTCGTCTGCCACCCAGGTACAGCTCCCCAGGGCACACCTCGACCTCGCTGTCAGCGAGAACCAGCTCGAGCGTCTGCATCTGACCAGTCCTTTGAGCTTCCGTTCGGCGATAAGCGCGTCCCCAACGGGCGTTTACCGCATGCTGTGCGCAGCATCCAAACCTCTTCCAACGAGGCTAGCACCGAAGCGGGTGCCGTCAGAAAGAAATGTCGAGAAGCACCGGAGGGCAACGGTGGCGTAACCCTACCGATCCCACAGTATGGTCTCCGGACCCAATAAGCAATCCTCCATTTGAGGTAACTCGGGCGGCACCTGGACTTGTCTTACGATCGGCGTAGACTCGTTTGCGGTTAATAGTCCGTCGCCGGAGCGCTCTAGGGGGCGACATGGCATCAGTCGGGGAGCTGTCGCAGACTTGCTACGTCCAATCGCTGCGGTGATGTCAGCTGAGTGAAATGTGGCCTGAATGGCGGACCGGCCGCGGCCAGCCCGGATCCGGCGAGAGCTGGCAGGCCGCCGTGGGCGACGCCGGTCGCCTTGCCGCGGTGCGGGCAAGCAACCTCGAGGATGGGGAGCACGACGAAACGTTCGATCGCATCTCCGCGCTCGCTGCTCACCTTGTTGGGGCGCCCGCGTCGATGGTGTCGCTGCTCGATGACCGCCAAGAGGTCGTGGGCGGCGCTTTCGGTCTGCCCGAGGCGTGGGGCCGAGGCCGGCGTCTGGCGCTGTCGCACTCGTTCGCCGTTCAGGTCGTCGCGCAGGGGACCCCGCTGGTCATCTCCGATACGCGGGAGGACCCCGTGCGGCTGCACAGCTCGGCGATCGACGAGCTCGGGATTATCGCCTACGCCGGCGTCCCCCTCGCCACCCGCGACGGTCATGTGCTCGGATCGCTCGCGGCGATCGATCGGGCGCCCCGGGAGTGGTCGGGAGCCGAGATCGACCATCTGACGGCACTGGCCGAGCTCACCATCGCCAACATCGATCTACGCCGAGAGGCACACGAGGCCGGCGTCCTGTGCCGCACGATGATCGGTGAGCGCGACACCGCCGAGCGCGAGAGCGCGCGACGGCAGGCCGACGTTCACCGGCTCGAGGCGCTCCTCGACGTCTGCCGCGGCCTCGCCGCGCAAACCGACGCTCGCCACGGGGTTTGCCAGGCCGCCACTGAGCTCGCCGATGCCAGCGTCGCCCTGCTGTGGGAGGCCAACGCGGACCACACCGAGCTTGTGCTCACCGCCGTGCACGGCGCGGAGCTCCGGCCGCGACGGCTCGCGCTGCGCCCCGGCCTGTGCATCGAGGTCGATACCTTCCTGCACGCGACGGGAAGCTTCCTCGATACCGTCGATCCTGACTTCGCCGTTCACCATTCCCTGCTCGTGGCGCTCGACGCGACCTCGTTCGCGCTCGAGCCGGTGCTCGGCATCGACGGCCCGGTAGGCGTGCTCGAGGTCGCGTGGCAACGCAGCGCCGAGGAGGTTCCAGCGAGCGCGGTGGCGCTCGTCGGCTTGCTCAGCGTCGATGCTGCGATCGCGGTGGCGCGGGCGCTGCGGACCACGTAGCCACGGCGAGGCTACCCCCCGCCCCTGAGGACGAAGCCGCGCTCGCCGAGCTCGGCCGCCTGGTCCTCGAAAGCGGCGAAGTCACGGCGCAGGAGCGCCTCGATCGGCCGCCCGGAGGGACCCTTCGCCCGTACCCAGCGACGCAGCACCGCCACCCCCGCGCGCTCCCTCGCCTCGGCGAGGAGATCAAGGAGAATCGGCAGCTCGGTCCGATGCTCGAGCTGTCCTGAGAGCAGGGTCAGCGCATCGACGTCAAGCACGCGGCAGAGCTCGCTCTCGCTCAGCCCGAGCACTTCCATGAGCTCCGCCGCGCGGTCGCTCTGCCGGTGGCCTCCGAGGCGAGGCTCGTCGTCCGCCGCCGGCGTCACCGCTGCCACCGCCGGCTCAGAAGAGCTGGTTCTCGCCGCCGAAGACGTCGCTCACCGAGCCGTCGGTGAAGATCTGGCGGATCGAGCTCGTGAGCAGGTCGGCACACGGGAGGACGCGCACATTCTCGGGCGCGCCCGGCGGGAGGGGGAGGGTGTCGGTCACGACGACCTGTTCGAAGTCGGCGGCGGCGAGGTTCTCCCACGCGGCGCCCGAGAACTC
>DATCEM010000439.1:0-3641 GCA_036510175.1 Solirubrobacteraceae bacterium
AGCAGGTCACCGCAGAGAAACGAGACCTCGAGGCCTAGCCGCCGCGCGTTGTCCCGCGCCAAGATGAGCGCGTCAGCGCTCGCATCGATGCCCGTGAGCACGAGGTCGGGCCGCTCGTCGGCAAGCGCCAGCGCGACGGCGCCACTCCCTGTGCCCACATCGGCGACCCGCGCGCCGGCGGGGAGCTCGAGTCCCACCTCGACGAGGAGCTCGGTCTCGGGCCGCGGGATGAGCACGCGGCGGTCGACCGCCAGCTCGAGCCGCCGGAATCCCCTGCGACCGAGGATGTAGGCGACCGGCTCGCGGGCGGCACGGCGCGCGATCAGGCCCTCGAAGCGATCGCGCACGGCGGGGTCGAGCGCCCGCGCCGGCATGAGGTAGAGCGCGGCGCGTGAGGTGCCGAGGGCCTCGGCGAGCAGGAGCTCGGCGTCGAGGCGCGGGCTCTCGCAGCCCGCCTCGGCCAGCTGGGCCGCCGCGGCGATCACCGGGTCCGCCCCCGCGGGGCGGCCCACGGAAGGCTCAGCCGCGCGCGGCATCGGTGAGCCGCCGGCGCTTCTCGTCGTCCTGGAGCGCGGCGGTGAGCTCGTCGAGCTCACCCATGAGGATCCCGTCGAGGTTGTGGACGAGCAGGTTGATCCGGTGGTCCTTGACGCGCTGCTCGCCGTAATTGTAGGTACGGATCTTCCCCGAGCGGTCGCCGGTCCCGACCTGCGCCTGGCGGCTCGCGGCGAGCTCGGCCTGCTGCTCGGCGAGGGCGCGTTCGTAGAGCCGGGCGCGCAGGACCCGCATCGCCCGCTCGCGGTTCTGAAGCTGGGACTTCTCGTCCTGCATCGAGACGACGATCCCGCTGGGCTTGTGGGTGATCCGCACGGCGGAGTCGGTGGTGTTCACCGACTGGCCGCCAGGACCCGAGCTTCGGTACACGTCGATCTGAAGATCATTCTCGTCGACGCCGACCTCGACATCCTCGACCTCGGGGAGCACGGCCACCGTCGCCGTCGAGGTGTGGATGCGTCCCTGCGATTCGGTCTCGGGGACCCGTTGGACGCGGTGGGTACCACCTTCAAACTTGAACACCGAATACGCATCATCTCCCTTGACCGCGAAGGTGTACGCGCCGTCGCCGACCGAGAGCGGCTCGACCGAGAAACCGCGGTGCTCGGCGTAGCGCGTGAGCATGCGGAAGAGATCGGCCGCCCACAGGCTGGCCTCGTCCCCGCCGACGCCGGAGCGGATCTCGACGATCACGTTCTTCTCGTCGTTGGGATCGCGCTCGACCATGGCGATCCGGATCTCATCCTCGAGCTCTTCGATCCGCACGCGGGAGGACTCGAGCAGCGCACGCAGCTCGGGGTCCTCGCCGTCCTCGGCGAGGAGCTCCCGCGCACCCGCCGCGTCGTCGACGGCGTGCTTATATTCCGCGGCCAGCTTCGCCGCGGGCTCGAGCTCGCTGTATGCGCGGCTGGCGGCGGTGAACCGCCGGCGGTCACCGATCACCGCGGGATCCTGGAGCTCACCCTCGAGCGCACCGAACCGCGCCTCGATCTGGCTGACGAGATCGTCGATCATAGATTCGAGTTTAGGGTCGGCTCAGCGAAGGGGACTAGCGGGCCGCCAGGCCGATTCCCCGATCAGGCCACGAGTTCCACGCCGACCAGGTCGTGCGCCGAGGCCGCTCCCGGCGTCTCGACCGCGAGTACGGCCTTGAGCGCGGCGATCGCCACCGCGAGCTCGTCGAGATCGGGCTCGCGCGTCGTCAGCTTCTGGAGCTGGAGGCCGGGGTACATGACGACGCGGACCCAGCCCCGGCGACGATTGCGTCCGGCCCACTTGATCACCTCGAAGGACACTCCGGCGATCACGGGCACGCCGAGGATGCGCGTCACGACGAGCACGTACCAGGCGGGGAGGCCGATCGGGGCGAAGACGAAGATGGCCACGATCATCACGATGAGGAGGAAGCTCGTGCCGCAGCGGGGGTGCAGGCGCGAGTAGAGCTTCGCCCGTTCGGGGGTGAGCTCGTCCTCGGCCTCGTAGCAGGAGATCACCTTGTGCTCGGCGCCGTGGTACTCGAACACGCGGCGAAGGTCGCGGATCCGGGAGAGCAGGAGCAGGTAGCCGAGGAAGATCGCGGTGCGCACGATTCCCTCGATGAGCCAGAAGGTGAACGAGGAGCCCAGCTGATGCTTGATCAGGCTGGTGATCCCGATCGGAAGGATGAAGAACACGGCGATGGCGAAGACCACGGAGACCACGATCGCCCCGGTCCACGCCGCGCCCGAGAGCTCCTCCTCGCCCTCGGGGAGCTGGGCGCCGGCGGAGATCGAGAGCGCCCGCATACCGATGGCGAGCGACTCGGCCATGGCGACGACGCCGCGGATGAGCGGCCACCGATACACACGCCGCCGCCTCGTCCAAGACACCAGCGGGGACGAGGTGACGGCGATCTCGCCCTGCGCTTGCCCGGCGTCCTCGCTGCCCTGGGCCGCGGCCCCGTCAGCCGCCGGCGGTTTGCGCACGGCGACGGCCCACGTCGAGACGCCGCGCATCATCACGCCTTCGAGGACGGCCTGACCGCCGACGGGCGCGTCGCGCTTGGCGACGAGGGGCGGCGCCGTCACTTGGGGTCGCGACACGGGCCCCGGCTCAGGCGCCCGCGCCTAGGACCCTGTGGTCGCCGCGGCACGCCGGCCCTTGGCCGCCCGCCGCTGGAAGCGCTCGACCCGGCCGCCGGTATCGACGAGCTTCTGGCGCCCCGTGTAGAACGGATGGCACGCTGAGCAGATCTCGACGTGGATCTCGCCCTGGGTCGATCGCGTCGTGAACTCGTTTCCGCACGTGCAGCGAACGTGGGCCTCTGTGTACTCGGGATGGATTCCGCTTTTCATGATGCTTCAGAGTTTAGCGGGGCCGAGGAGCCAAGCTCAGGAGCCCGACGCCGGGGTGGGAGTCGGGGCGGCGGTGACCGCTGGGCAGCTCGGGTTTACGGTAAGCGAGTTATTGCTGAAGTTCGATTCGTCGACCGAGTCGTCGGGATCGACGAGCACGGTCGGCGCGGTGGCCGCGCTGCACACCGGACCGTCGAAGGTGACCTGGCCGGTGGCACCGGGGGCGAGGCGCTGCATGGTCTTGGTGAAGGTTACGGGTGCTGCCCCAGGCGCGCCGGCCGCCGCCGGATGGGTGAAGGCGACGGTGAAGGAAACCGGCGTCGGGGCGTTTCCGTCGTTAGCGATCGTCGCCACGTACAGGTCCTTGGTCGACTTGGTCGGGCTCGGCGCCAGGGCGATCGTGCTGACGAGCAGGTCGGGACGCAGGAGCGGCTGGAAGCAGTCGCTGCTCGATCGCGTCCGGGTGGCGAGGACCCGCCCGCGGATCCCGATCCAGCGGAAGCTCACGCGGTAGCGGTAGTAGCCCGGGGCGGGCAGATTGCGTACGTGATCGGGGACGAGCCAGACGTCGCCGTGATGCTGACCAAGCGTCGGGTCCGCCGGTGAGATCCACGAGTCGAGTCTGCCGCCGGGCACCTCCACGAACGGAGCCCCCAGGCTCGGGCTCGTCAGGAGCTCGAAGCGCATCTGCATCTTCTGCGTGCCGGTGACCGGGCGCATGACGGCGCGGACGGAGACCGCGCGGTCGGCGGG
>DATCEM010000440.1:0-4586 GCA_036510175.1 Solirubrobacteraceae bacterium
TGCCGGATCGGAGGACTCGCCCGCGGCGCGCACGAGCCGCGACCCGACGATCACCCCGTCGGCTCCCGCCTCGGCGGCCGCGGCAGCGTCCTGCGGCGTCGCGATCCCGAAGCCCACCGCGACCGGCACCGAGGTCATGGACTTGGCGCGGGCGATCACGCCGCTGAGGCCTTCGGCGAGCCCGGATCGCTCCCCCGTCGTCCCGGTCAGCGACACGGTGTAGAGAAAGCCCTGGGCGCGCTCGCCGATCCGCGCCAGCCGCGCGTCGGGAGTGGTCGGCGCGACGAGGGGGACGAGCGCGATCCCGTGGCGCTCGCACGCGCCGAGCACCTCAGGCGCCTCCTCGTGCGGCAGGTCGGGGACGATCAGGCCGCTGGCCCCGCACGCGGCGAGCGCGTCGGCGAACCGGTCGAGGCCGCGGGCGTAGATCGGGTTCGCGTAACACATGACCACGACGGGCACGCGTGCGGCGACGGTGCGCGCGAGCTCGAGCACGTCGTGGAGGCGCACCCCGGCGCGGAGCGCCGTCGTGCCCGCCGCGTGGATCAGCGGCCCGTCGGCGAGCGGATCGGAGAACGGGACACCGAGCTCGATCAGGTCGGCTCCGCCCTCGGCGTAGGCGAGGGCGATCTCCCGGGAGCGCTCGAGGTCGGGGAAGCCGCCCATCATGTAGGGCATGAGCGCGGCACGGCGCCCGTCGGCGCGGGCCGCCTCGAACGCCTCGGCGATGCGCTCGCTGCCCGAGCGCGCCGCGCGCGTCCCGGGATCGTCGGCAGCGAGCATCAGGCGCCAGAGGATTCGAGGTTCGCGATCGCTTCGGCGAGATCCTTGTCGCCCCGGCCCGAGAGGCAGACGAGATCGAGCTCGCTGGGTCCCTCCGAGAGGGTCCAGGCGATCGCGTGCGAGGACTCGAGCGCGGGGATGATCCCCTCGAGCCGCGCGGTGCGCGCGAACGCCTCCAGGGCCTGAGCGTCGGTGACCCCGACGTAGCGCGCCCGACCGGTGTCGCGCAGCCAGGCGTGCTCGGGACCGCTCCCCGGGTAGTCGAGTCCCGCGGAGATCGAATGGGCCTCGAGGATCTGGCCGTCCTCGTCTTGCATCACCGCCGAGAAGGCGCCGTGGAGCACGCCGGGAAGTCCCGCCGCCGTCAACGGCGCCCCGTGGCGCCCGCTCTCGAGTCCCTCCCCGGCCGCCTCGACGCCGATGAGCTCGACCTCGTCGTCGGCGACGAAGGGCGTGAACATGCCGATCGAGTTCGAGCCACCGCCGACGCACGCCACCACCCGCTGTGGGAGCCGCCCGCAGCGCTCGAGCACCTGCACCCGCGCCTCGTCTCCGATCACCCGCTGCAGATCGCGCACCAGCGCCGGGTAGGGCGCCGGGCCGACGCACGAGCCGATGATGTAGTGGGTGCTGGCGACGTTGGTCACCCAGTCGCGGATTGCCGCCGAGACCGCCTCCTTGAGCGTCCGCGCGCCGGCCTCGACGGGCTCGACCCGCGCCCCGAGGAGCTCCATCCGCTCGACGTTGGGCTTCTGGCGGCGCATGTCCTCGGTGCCCATGTAGACCACACACTCGAGTCCGAGCAGCGCGCACGCCGTCGCGCTCGCCACGCCGTGCTGTCCCGCTCCCGTCTCGGCGATGATCCGCCGCTTGCCCATGCGAATGGCCAGCAGCGCCTGACCGAGCGCGTTGTTGATCTTGTGCGCTCCGGTGTGATTGAGGTCCTCGCGCTTCAGGTACACGGGATGTCCGGCGAACTCGCTCAAGCGCCGCGCGTGGTAGAGCGGGGTCGGGCGCCCCACGTAGTCGTGCAGGAGCGCATCGAGCTCAGCGCTGTACCCCGGATCCTCGCGCGCGGCGATCCACGCCCGCTCGAGCTCGTCGAGGGCGGGCATCAGGGTCTCGGGGACGTACTGGCCACCGTAGGGGCCGAAGCGATGCTCGACGACGGTCATGCGGCGAGCTCCTCGGCGGCGGCGGTTACGGAGGCTAGGAAGGCCGCGACGAGAGCCGGGTCCTTGACGCCAGGCGCGGACTCGACTCCGCTCGCCACGTCGACGGCGAACGGTCGTACCGCAGCGATGGCGGCGCCGACGTTCTCCGGCGTGAGCCCGCCGCTGAGGATCAGCGGGATCCGCCCGCGGTGCATACGGGCGAGCTCCCAGGCGAACGTCTCGCCGGTACCCCCGCGCAGGCCGGGCAGGTAGCTGTCGAGCAGGTGGTAGTCGACGTGGAAGGCCGCCAGCGCCTGGATGTCGGCGCCGCTGTGCACGCGCGCCGCCTTGATCACCTTACAGCCGGTGCGACGCGCGGACTCGGCGCAGAACGCGGGGCCTTCGTCGCCGTGGAGCTGGATCATCGTCAGGCCGACGGCCTGCGCCGTCGCGGCGACATGCTCGAGCGTGGGGTTGACGAACACGCCGACCACCTCCACCCGCCGCTTGACCGTGGCCGCGATCTCCGCAGCCGTGTCGGGATCGCAGCGTCGAGCGGACCGCGGCCAGAAGTTCAGGCCGATTGCCCAGATGCCGAGCGCGGCGGCGTGCTCGGCATCCTCGGGCCGCGTGATGCCGCAGATCTTGATCCTCGGGACGGTCGGGGCAGTCATACCCACATCGTACGGTTCCGCGCCCAGGCGGCCGCGGACGACTTCTACGGCGGGCTGCTCCCGAGCGTGACCTTGATCGTCTCCAGCCGGCGGCCGCGGAGCACGGTGAGATCGATGACCTGACCGGGCCGCTTGGACGCGACAACTTCGCTCAGATCCCCGACCGAGTCGGCGGCGGTGCCGTTGACCCGCTCGATCACATCCCCGCCCACGATCACGGGCCGACCCTTGACGGTGCGCTTGACGCTGCCCGAGCGTAGTCCGCCCTTCGCGGCCGGTCCCGACGGATCCACCCCTTCCACGAGCACACCGTGGCGAGCGCCGACACCGAGGTCGGCGAGCGAGCTGTCGACGGTGATGCCGTCGAGGCCGAGATACGCCGACGTCGCGGCTACGCCCACCCGCGAGAGCAGGGCCGTCGCCGTGTTGATGGGGACAGCGAAGCCGATCGGCATGCCGTCGCCGTCGGCGTCGGTCTGAATCTGCGAGTTGATTCCGATCACCCGGCCGGCGGCATCGATCAGGGGCCCGCCGGAGATGCCCGGGGCGACCGGGGCATCGGTCTGGATCACGTGGTCGATGGCGAAGCCGTTCGCCGCGGGGATCTGGCGCTGCAGGGAGGAGACGATGCCCGTGCTCAGGGTGCGGTCGAGCCCGAAGGGGTTGCCGATCGCCAGGGTGGGGTCGCCGACCCGGGCGGTGGCGGAATTGCCGAGCAGGAGCGGCCGGAGGCGGAGGCGGCGCGGGTTCACCCGGAGAACAGCCAGATCCTCCTTCGGCTCCTCGCCGATCAGCCGCGCCGTCTCGGTGCGGCCGGGATCAAGCTGGACGGTGATCGCGCCCGTCCCGGCCCCCGCGACCAGGTGATAGTCGGTGAGGATGTCGCCCTGGCGATCGACAACGAAGCCCGATCCGGTCGAGACGCCCGACTGGAAATCGGTCGAGAGCGTGAACGGATTCTGGGTGGGCGGCGCGGCGTCGACGCGCACGAAGACGACGCCGGGCGAGTCGTGCTCGTAGATCTCGTACGGCGTCAGGCCGGAACCGACGTCCGAGGCAGCCTGGGCGGCGAGTGGCGCCTCGACGATCACCGTCCTGATCGTCCGGCGACCGGTCACGCCGAGTACGAGGAACACGCCGGCGACCGTGAGGCCGCCAACGGCTGCTGACGCGAGCGGTGAGCGGAGGATTGCCTTCATGCCGCCCAAGGAGTGTGCGATGGAGCGCTCAACTGCACTTAAAGCGGCGATACGGATCCGCTCGCAGATCGTCCGCCCGCGACCGGTCGCCCGTCGTCCAGCGGCCGGTCGCGGGCGAGCGCCCGGCACGCCGACTCGATGTCTGGTGATCGCATCAGCGCCTCACCGATGAGCACGCCCTGCACTCCCGCGCACTCGAGTTCGTCGAGCTCTGACCGGGCGCGGAACCCCGACTCGGCCACCACGGTGACGCCCGCGGGCACGCTCGAGAGCAGACCGAAGGTGCGGGAGGTGTCCACGTCCAGGGTGGTGAGATCGCGGTTGTTGATCCCGATGATCTCGGCGCCTACGGCGACCGCCTGCTCGAGCTCGCGCTCGTCGTGGACCTCGACGAGGACGGCCAGGCCGGCGGCGCGCGCCGACTCGTAAAGCGTCGCCAGCTCGGCCACGCTGAGCGCAGCGACGATCAGGAGGATCGCGTCGGCCCCGGCGGCGAGCGACTCGGTGACCTGGTAGGGATCGATGATGAAGTCCTTGCGCAGAAGCGGCAGGGCGCTCGCCTCGCGCGCGCGCTGGAGATCGGCCAGCGAGCCGTGGAAGCTCGGGGCCTCGGTGAGGATCGAGAGCACCGCCGCGCCGCCACGCTCGTAGGCCTCGACGACCTCCTCGAGGGCGAGGTCGTCCCTGATCGTGCCCGCCGAAGGCGAGTGGCGCTTGTGCTCGGCGATCACCGCGAGCCCGGGGCGGGCGAGCGCGGAGGCGAACGGGCGAAGCTC
>DATCEM010000441.1:0-3554 GCA_036510175.1 Solirubrobacteraceae bacterium
CGATGACCACGCCGTAGGCCACGAGCTCGGCTAGGGCCAAGCCGAAGCTCCGGGCGCCCGTTTCCACGGCACGGAGGGCGAGCACCGCCGCGACCCCCACCAGCGTCGGCAACGCCGCTCGCAGCGCGTGGCGCACGATCCCGAAGTCCTCGAAGAGCTTCGACAGGTACCAACCGCGGAACGCGAGGTGCACGGCGGCGCCGACGCCGGTTCCGATCGCCAGCCCGGGCAGGCCGTCGGTGAACAGGAGAGGAAGACCGGCCCCGAGCAGGGCGACGGTGGCGGCCACGCCGGCGATGGCGACCGGCCTCGTATTCGAGCGGGCGCGGAAGTAGTCGTCCCAGTTGAAGCCGACCTGGCTGATCGCCGCGATGACGCCGGTGATCTGGAGCAGGATGATCACCGGGTGCCACTTCTCGCCGATCCCGAAGCGCACCAGGTCACCGGCGAACAGCGCGAGCCCCACGCCGAAGGGCATCGCCCACATCAGGGCGATCCGATTCGACTTCACGAACGACTCCCGCAACAGGTCGATCCGGTCCTGGACCGCGCAGATCGCCGGGTACAGCGTGGTGCTGACGAGATCGTCGACGCGAGTGGTGAAGGCGGTGATGTTCGCGGCCAGCGCCACCGCCCCGACGCCCGCGAGCCCGAGCTGCGCGTTGGTGGCGATGGTCATCGCGTTGGCGAGCACGACGTTCGACGCCGTGGCGATGAACAGCGGCCCGGAATAGGTCGCGTAGAGGCGCATCGTCGCGTGGTCATAGCGCCATCTGAGCTTGAACGGGGACGTGCGGATCGCGGCGATGGTCCCCGCCCACGCGCCCGCCCCCAGGCCGATGGCGATCGCCCAGTAGCCGAAACCGGCGATCGCCAGGCCGATCGCGAGCACGAACCCGACGATCGGCTCGATCGCGCTCAGCCGCCGCTGCTTGAGGAAGTTCATGTCGCGGTAATAGACCCAGAACGGCGCCTGGAACGCGTAGGCCACGAGGGTGGTGATGAGCACCAGGCCCGGCGGGATGAGCTTCCAGTAGCCGTAGACGATGGCGATCACCGGCAGCGCCAAGAGCATCGGCACGATCGTCGCCCCGGTCATCAGGAGCTCGAGGGTGAACGCCCGCTGGAAGGCGAGCTCCTGGTCGGGCTCATCCTGCTGGACGAACTTGTCTCCGATGCCCACGAGCTTGAGCTGCGCCAGGACGCCGAGCGAGACGAGGAGCACCCCCCAAACGCCGTAGTCGGCGCGGGTCAGGAAGGCGGCGAGGATGAAGCCGCGGATCAGGCTCAGCGAGCTCAGTCCGACATCGAAGGCGCCGTTGACCATGACCCCGCGCGCCGTGTGGACGCGCAGGCTCCTCCCGCCCGTGTCGATGTTGCGGCCGCCACCCAGGGCCTGAGCGGGCTCGGTGGGATGCTCTTCTGCGCCGTCGGCGGCAGAAGTGCCTGTGGTCGCGTCCAGCACCGTGGCGATCGTACCGAGCGCGATGGGGCACAAGTCGGGCACGGGGCGCCGGTACCCATAGAATCGGGCGCGTGCCGGAGCCGCTGCTGTCAGTGGTCGTCTCGACCCACAACCGTCCGGCGCCACTGGCCCGCCTGCTCGCCGGACTGCGGGAGCAGGCCTTGGCGCACGAGCGCTTCGAGGTCATCGTCGTCGACGACGGATCGGTGGGCCCGGGCACCCGGACGGTTCTCGCCGATGAGCTGGGCCGGGGGACGCTGCGCCTGCGCACGGTCAACCATCAGGTCGCGCAGGGCCCGGCGAGTGGACGCAACAGCGGCTGGCGTGCGGCGCAGGCGCCGCTCATCGCCTTCACCGACGACGACTGCGTGCCCGACGCGGGCTGGCTGAGCGCAGCGCTCGCGGCCAGCGGGCGGCATCCCGGCGCGATCATCCAGGGCCGAACCGAGCCCAACCCGACCGAGCTGTGGTGCCGCGGCGTGTTCACCCGGACGGTCAGCGTCGACACTCTCGGTCCCCACTACGAGACCTGCAATATCGTCTATCCACGTGCGGTCCTCGAGTCCCTCGGTGGCTTCGACGAGGCCTACGGCCCCCGCCCGACCGCCGAGGACACCGATCTCGCCTGGCGCGCGATCGAAACGGGCTGCGCGACCGTGTTCGCCCCCGACGCCGTGGTCTTCCACGCGGTCGAGGAGCTCGGGGTACGGGGCAGCCTCAGCGTCGCTTCGCGCTGGGGCCCGGCCGTGCGCGTCTTCGCCGCCCACCCGCAGCTCCGCGCCACGCTCGAGCGCCAGGTGTTCTGGAATGTCTGGCACTACCTCGTGTGGCGATCGCTGCTCGCGCTGGTCGCGCCCCATTGGCTGCGCCGGATGATTCTCACCATGCATCTCCTCGAGCTCCGCAAGCGCGCGCGCCTGGCCGGCGCAGGCGCCTGGGCCGTGCCCTTCCTCCTCGTCCACGACCTCGTCGAATGCTGGGCGGTGGCGCGCGGCGCCGTACGCCACCGCACGCTGGTGCTGTGAGCGCGCTGGGTAGCATGACGCGGCCATGACGGCCCTCACTCCCGAGATCTTCAAGGCCTACGACATCCGTGGCCTGTACGGCAGCGATATCGACGAGGACGCCGCCGAGCTCATCGGCCGGGCGTTCGCGCGGGTGATCTCAGACCTCGAGGATAAGCCCACGAGCGAGCTCCGGCTCGGCCTCGGGCGCGACATGCGCTTAACGGCGCCGGCGCTGGCAGCGCGCTACCGCGACGGGATGACGAGCGAGGGCGCCACCGTCCTCGACGCGGGGATGGTGGGCACCGAGATGCTCTACTTCCTCGTCGGTTCGCGCGAGCTCGACGGCGGGCTCATGTGCACCGCCTCGCACAATCCCAAGGCCTATACCGGCGCCAAGCTCGTCAAGCGCGGCGCCATCGCCCTCTCGGGGGACGCGGGGATCCAGGACGTCCGCCGGCTCATCGAGGCGGGGCTGGACGACGCGCCCGGTGGGGGCAGCGCCGAGGAGGTGGACCTCTACGAGGAGTTCCAGCAGGCCGTGCTGCGCTTCATCGACCCCGACGTCGTCAAGCCACTGCGGGTCGTGCTCGACGGCGGAAGCGGCATGGCCGGGCCGATGGCCGGACCGCTGCTGCGCCGCCTCGGGCTCGACCTCGTCGAGACCTCCTGGACCCCGGACGGGAGCTTCCCCGACCACGAACCCAACCCCCTCCTGCCCGAGAATCGCGAGCTCATCATGGGCCGCGTCACCGCTGAGGGAGCCGACCTCGGCATCGCCTGGGACGGCGACGCCGACCGCTGCTTCATCATCGACGACGCGGGGAACTTCGTCGACGGCGACTTCCTCACCGTACTGCTCGCCGATTCCATGCTCCGTAAGCATCCCGAGGCGACGATCCTCTACGACGTGCGGGCGAGCCGCGCCGTCCCCGACACAGTGGAGCGCGCGGGCGGCACGGCGCTCATGAACCGCGTCGGCCACGCCTTCTTCAAGACCCGGATGCGCGACGAGCACGCCGTCTTCGGCGGCGAGGTCTCGGGCCATTACTACTTCCACGACTTCTACTGCGCCGACTCGGGCA
>DATCEM010000442.1:0-2780 GCA_036510175.1 Solirubrobacteraceae bacterium
CCCGTCCAGGAGCTCTCGGGCGGCCCAGCCGTAAGTGGGCTGTTTCTGCGTCTCCCGAGCGTCGGCGGCCTGCTCTCGCGCCCGGCGCTCGGCCAGGGCGCGCATGAGGCGCGGAGCCTGCTCGTCCGGTGTGAAGCGCTCGGCCTGCCGATATGCGGCGGCGGCCTCGCGGTAGCGAGCGAGCTTGAACAGGCACAGGCCGCGAGCTTTCGGGGCACGCGATCCGAAGAGCTCGGCCGGGTAGGCCACGGTGTCCTCGACCGGCATCTCGGTGTCCGTGTCGGCGTCGAAGCGCTCGAGCCAGCGCAGCCCCTGTTCGTAGCGCCCGGCTTCGATCTCGGCGCAGGCGCGCTGCCACACCAGAGCCACGTTGTCCGGGTAGCGCGCGAGCGCTTCCTCGAGCAGTGCCGTGACGTCGTGGCCGCGGTCGCCACGCTGGCGGATGAGCTCGACGAAGGCGAGGGCACCAGGGCTCCCGCCGTCATCCCGGGCGATCTGCACGGCTCGCTCGAACGCGGCTTCGGACTGGCCGAGGTCGCCGAGGCCTTCGAGCACTTCGCCGAGGTGACTCCAGTTGTAGGAGCTGGTGGGATCGGCCGAGAGCTGTGCGCGGAGCAGGGGCAGGTTGCGCTCATGCTTGTGTCTCTGATCTCCGTCGTAGCCGATGTGATCGATGAACAGCTCGGACTCGCCGACGGTCATCCGCTCCTCGGTGACCAGTGCACTGATCGCGGGCGTCACCTTTTCGTGCATCACCCCGGCGAAGCGGATCCGCGGGTGCGCGCGCCAGAGTCGGTACTCCCAGTACGGGGTCGCTCGCGCGAAGGGCCTGAGCCGAACGCGCAGGGCCACCTCGGTCGCTCGCTCGAGCGTTGATCGAACGAGCTCCGGGGCAATCGGCCGCAATCGCTCGTCCGCATCGATGTAGAGGATCCAGCTACCCTGGGCGAGCTCCAAGCCGGCGTTGCGCGCCTGCGCGAAGTCCTCTCGCCACGGATGGGCGTGGACGCGGGCGCCGAAGGAGCGCGCGATCGAGACCGTCGCGTCAGTCGATCCCGTGTCGATGACGACGATCTCGTCGACCACGTCGCGAATCGACTCGAGGCACGCCGAGAGATGCGACGCCTCGTCGCGCACGATCATCGTGGCGGTGAGCAGCGGATGCGGCACGGCCCGGTATCTTCACCTACCCTCCACCGATCCGCGAGGAAGCTGATTCATCGATCGCCTCGGCCGCCGAGGCACTGCGGCAGGTAGTAGCGGCCGAGCACCCTTATCCGGCCGATCGCTTCACCGGTCGGGGCATCGTCATGTGCGCCGGCGGCGCTCGCATGCTGACCTGTGCATGGGTGGCCATCAGCATGCTGCGGCGCGTTCTCGGCTGTTCACTCGACATCGAGCTCTGGCACATCGGTCCCGGCGAGCTCGGCGAGCTCGAAGCCGCCCTCTTTCGCACGCTCGACGTCGAAATCATCGACGCGCTCGAGGTCAGGGCGAGATGGCCCGCGCGCAAGCTCGGCGGCTGGGAGCTCAAGGCCTACGCCCTCGTGCACTCCCGCTTCGAGCAGGTGCTCCTGCTCGACGCGGACAACGTTCCCGCGACGAACCCCGAGTACCTCTTCGAGGTCCCGGAGTTCGCGGGCGCCGGAGCGCTCGTGTGGCCGGACCTCGAACGGCTCACCGAAGAGAACCCGATCTGGGAGCTCTGCGGAGTGCCGTTCCGGAGTGAGCCGGCGTGGGAGTCGGGGCAGCTCTTCCTCGACAAGTCGCGCTGCTGGCGTGCCCTCCTCATCGCCCTGCACATGAACATGCACTCCGAGACCTTCTACCCCTACACGCACGGCGACAAGGAGACCTTTCACCTGGCGTGGATCCTTGCCGGCGCGGGCTGGGCGATGCCGGACTACCCCGCACGCTCGACCACGACCGGCATCTACCAACGCGATTTCGACGGGCGCCTGGCCTTCCAGCACCGGACGGATGCCAAGTGGCGGCTCAGCGGCGAGAACCAGCTCTCGGCCGACTTTCGCCACCAGGCGGAGTGCCTGAGCTTCCTCTCGGAGCTGCGCCAGCGCTGGAGCGGGATGATCGGCGCCTTGCCGCCGCGATCGGAGCGGGACGGCGAACGGGAGCGCTCGCTCATCGAGACTCGCTGGTACAGCCTGGAGGAGCCCGGTAGGGAGAGCCGGCTGCTCGAGCTCCTGGAGGGTAGCCGCGTGGGGATCGGATCCGCGCGGGAGAGGATGCTGCGGTGGTACGTACGCGGCGAGATCCTCACCCTTGACGGAGCGGCCGGCGCGCTCCCGCCCCTCAGCGCGCAGGTCGGGGGTCGATGGCTGTCTGACGCGGCGGCCGGGGGGCTCAGCCTGCTCCCCGTACCCGACGCCGGACTCGATGCGCTGGGGGCCACGGCTGCCGCGGTGATCGAGCATTTCGCGCAGGGCGGCGCGATCACCGAGGACGACGCGGTGACCACCCTCGCGACGCTGGCCCAGGTCGGCGATCTGAGCTCTGCCTTACAGCGGGCGAGGAGCCGCTGGGAGCACAGCGATGACGCGCTGGGCGCGATCGAGCGAGCAGGCCGACGTGCCGGCCTGAAAAATCCGTCAGCGGCTCCCAGCGAGCGAGCCGGCTACGAGAGGCTGAGGTAGGGCCAATGGCTCTTCTGGAGCGGATGAATCCGTCGGCCAAGCGTGTCGGAGCGATCGCGCTCTGCGGGGCAGCGCTCACGGCGTGCGGCGGGAGCGGGCCGAAGCTCCACCCGGCGCGCCCGCAGACGG
>DATCEM010000443.1:0-4021 GCA_036510175.1 Solirubrobacteraceae bacterium
GGTGATCTCCTGCCCTTGGTCGTCGACGGCGACGCACTGGCTGCTCGACGGGCAGGCGACGGATTTGAGATTGTTGGCGCTGTCGATGCTCCTGGGGGTGGGAGTGCCGGGCGTGCCAGGAGCGAATGTGACCTCATCCCCGTTACCGTCGACGGCGGTGCATTGGCTCGTCGTGGGGCAGGCCACGGCGCCGAGGACGTTGCCGGCGTCCACGGTGGCCGGGGTGGGGGTCCCCGGCGTGGTCGGGTCGAAGGTGACCTGCTGCCCATCGCCGTCGACGGCGGTGCATTGATTCGCCGCCGGGCAGGCAACTGCATAGAGCGACTGCTGCCCGTCGTGGTCGATGCTCGCCGGCGCGCTCCACGACGTCGCCGCGTGCGCGGAGACGGGGAAGCCGAGCAGGATTACGGCCAGCGCGATGAGCGCAGCGACGCAGGCGCGGCGGACGAGAAACGGGCTCGCGTATATGCCGTCGGGCAACGTCACACCTGTGGCTATCGGCCATCGAGGCCGTGCCTTGAGCGGCGCCGGCCAGCGCCATCATCTGTTCACCCGGGCCCCGCCCGGCGGGCTCTCGCCTCAACCTTTACGGCCGGCGGGAGCGAGCGATGCCCAGGGGCGCTCCCGTCGCGTGCTCGCCGGCGCGGCGCGGACGATGTAGTGGAAGCTGCGCCAGTCCGGCCCGCCCGCCCCGTCGTCGATGCAGGCGATGACCCGCCCACCGGCCCGCTCGACGAAGCGCAGCACGACCGTGCGCGGGATGCTGTGCATCGGGAGGTTGCGCGGGTCTCGTGCGCGGCGCCGGCGGTAGACCTCCTCACGCAGTCGCGGCGGCAGCGCGTTGATGGCCGTGCCCACAAATGGCTTGGCGCTCTTCCACGAGCACTCCGAGGGGACTTGAAAGATCACGACACCGGAAGGCCGTAGAACCCGGAGGAAGTCGCGGATGTAGCCCTTGGCGAGGTGTGGAGGCATGTGCTGCAGGCACTTCTCCACGTCCCAGTTGCCGTGCTCGTGCCGTCCCAGGACAGGACGGCCCAGAGCGGATCGTCGCGGCCGATATTCTCCCACGTCGTTCTAACGTCATCCAGGTCCACGCGGGCATCATAGGCCGCGTGGCTTAGGGCGTCCCTGGGCACGTGAAGCCGGCTCGACCGCACAACCTCCGCCATCGGCTCCGTACCGCGGTCGCGCGGGAGGCGCTGCGGCGCTCTGGTCCGATCCTCGATCAGACGATCATCGCCCTGGATTATCCGCCCAACGCGATAAATGTCCCTCGATACGCGCCGTCGACGCCTCAGGCGAAGCTCGCCGAGCTCGTACGGGCGGGGGAGGCCCGCTACCGCCGGACGCTCGCGACGATCGGCGACTACGCCGAGGACCTGGCGGAGATCGAGCTGCGCGGTGCCGACGCCACCCAGCCGTACTTGCTCAACCGCTTTCTCCCGGGCCTCGACGGGGCAGCGCTCTACGGGCTGCTGCGGGCTCGGGCTCCCGAGCGCTACATCGAGGTCGGATCGGGTACCTCGACGAAGTTCGCCCATCGGGCCAAGGCGGACGGCGGGCTGCGCACGACCATCACCTCGATCGACCCTTCTCCGCGAACGTCGATCAACGCGCTCTGCGACGAGGTCCTGCGCGTGCCGCTCGAGTCACTCGACCTGTCGGTGTGGGCGAGCCTTGAGTCGGGGGACATGATCTTCGTGGACGGCTCGCATCGGGTGTTCATGAATAACGACGTCGTCGCCTTCTTTCTCGACGTTCTCCCGAGCCTCCCCGCCGGCGTCCTGGTCGGGGTCCACGACGTCTATCTGCCCTACGACTACCCCCGCGAGATCGCTGAGCGGTATTACTCAGAGCAGTACGTCCTCGCGGCCTACCTGCTCGGCGGGGCCCCTGTGGAGGTCATGCTCCCCGCCCACTACGTCTTCCTGAACATGCGCGCCGAGCTCGACGCGCTGTGGGCCAGGTCCGCGCGCTTCGCCGAGATCGAGCATCACGGTGTCGCGTTCTGGCTCCAGACGCGATGAGCGGGGGGGACTGTCGTGGGCTCAAAGCGCTGCTTCATCCGCAGGAACGGCTGCTCGATGAAGCGCCACGACAGCTCTGTCGCGATCAGGCAGGCCACCACGGCGGCGGGGGTCACGCCGTGGACGAGGCCGCTGCTGAGAATCGCCGCGAGGATCGGATAGTGCCAGAGGTAGAAGCCGTATGAGCGCTCTCCGAGCCACACGGCTCCTCGCAGGCTGAACGCCCGCGAGATCCAGGTCTCGGGCCGGGTCACGAGATGGGCGACGGGGGGCCAGCACACAAGCACGACGAGCGGGAAGGCCCACCAACGCGAGGGAAGGGCATACAGGCCGACGAACAGGAGCACGATGCATACGGCGGTGAGCGTCGTTCCCGAGAGGCGCCGCACGAGCCCCAGATTCCCGCTCTGGACGGCGAAGGCAAGGAGGATGCCGGTGCCCAGCTCGGTCAGATGCGAGCACGGTAGGTACTGGACGCGATTCGCGTATCCGACATGGGCGAGGCCGATGAACGCGGTGACGGCGATGCTCGCCGCGATCAGACCGATGACCACGCGCGGCATGTTCCATCCCTTGCGCAGCCCGACCAAGAGGATCGCCGGCCAGACGAGATAGAACTGCTCTTCGACGGCGAGCGACCAGGTGTGCAGGAGCGGCGAGAAGTACTGGGTGGTGCTCCCGTAGAAGTCCATCACGTACGTGGAGGCCGCCAGGGCATCCCATCCGGGCCTTCCCCATCCGAAGTAGAGGGCGAGCAGGGTCGCGAGGATGACCGTGCCGATGAGCGCCGGATAGAGGCGGAGCACCCGGCGCATGTAGAACCGGGGCAGGCTGATCGCGCCCGTGGCGGCGTGCTCGCGCAGGAGCATCCAGGTGATGAGGTAGCCCGAGAGGACGAAGAAGACGTCGACGCCGATGAATCCGCCCGTCAGCGTCGACTGGTGCACATGCGAGGCGAAGACCATGACCACGGCCAGCGCCCGGAGGCCGTCGAGGCTGTGCAGGCGGCCGGAGCGCCCGAGCCCTGACCCCCGGGCGCTCACGCGAGATCCCCGAACACCGCCGCCGACCATGCCGGCCACCGGGCACCCCACGTGTGCTCGCCCGCCCACAGTCGGCTCTCCTGGGCGAACGCCGGCGGGGCGGCAGCCGCGGCGAGGATCGCCGCGGCGAGCTCTTCGGCGGACTCGGCGAGGGACAGGTGCGGAGGCCCGTCGGCGCCCAGCGCGTCCCGCCACGGCGTGCTCACGATCGGACGCCCGCGGGCGGCATAGTCGTAGAGCTTCATCGAGTCCTGGCCCAGGGAATGCTCCCGGCGATTGGGCGCGATGGCCACCGCGCCTCGATCGAGCACGCCGATCATCTGCTCTCGGGGGAGCGGCCCGTGCCAGACCACGCGCCGCCCGAGACCCAGGAGGTCGCGCAGCTCGCGCGCCGGCTGGCCGTCGAGCCCGGGGTACATACAGGCGCCGACGAGCTCCAGGCGCCAGTCGGGTAGGAGCTCGAGGACGCGGCGCACGAGCGGAGCATCGAAGCGCGGGGTCAGGGTTCCGACGTAGACCAGCGTGCGCTCCGCGGCGGGGGCGCTCGGCGTGTCGAGCATCGACTGGGTCACCCCGTTACGTATGAGCACCGGCTCCCGGCTGGGGAAGCGCTCAGCGAGGGCGGGATTGACGACGATCACCTCGTCGGCCTCGGCGGCGATCCGGCGGTAGAGCTTGGCGAATCTCGCCCGGCGGCCGGGCATGAGCTCGCCCCAGTCGTCGGCCATGTCGAAGACCCGGCGTCGCGCGGGCGACGCGGCCACCGCGGGCCAGTCCCAGGGCCAGCAGCACACGACCGACGCGCCCGCCTCCGCCGCCTGCATCGAACGCGCGAGGCTGACGCGCAGGAGCTGCGAGTCGACGAGCCCGGCGAGCGCGTCGTGGTGACCGGGCGCGAAGGTGCTGCGCTGCCTGACCACGAGCGAGCTCGGCGAGCCCGTCACCGTC
>DATCEM010000444.1:0-4990 GCA_036510175.1 Solirubrobacteraceae bacterium
CGAGGCGCTGCCGTACCTGCCGGTCGGGGTCCACCTGGCCGTCGTCGATCCCGACGTCGGCGCCGAGCGCCGCGCTGTCGCATTGCGCCTCGCCGATGATCGGATCCTCGTCGGCCCCGATAACGGCCTGCTCTCGCTCGCTGCCTCGAGCGGCGAGGGCATCGTCGAGGCGGCGGATATCGGCCGCTCGCCCTTCCGCCTCGCGCCGATCTCCGCGACGTTCCACGGCCGCGACATCTTCGCGCCGGTGGCGGCGCACCTGGCCGCCGGCGCGGCCCTGGCCGACGCCGGGGTGCCACTTGACCCGGCGCAGCTCGTCTCCGTCACCCCGCCCCTTCCCGGGCGCGACGGGGATGCCCTCCTCGCCCACGTAGTCTACGTCGATCATTTCGGCAACGTCGAGCTCGACGTCCACCACGCGGACCTCGCCGGGTCGGGACTGAAGCTCGGCCACCGCGTCGAGCTCCGGTCCGGACCCGAGAGCGCCGTCGCCCAGTTCGCTCGCACCTTCGCCGATGTCGGGGCGGGAGAGCTGCTCGTCTACGAGGACGCCTACAGGACGCTCGCGGTCGCGGTGAGCGGCGGCGACGCCTCCGCCCGCCTCGGGCTCGCGCCCGGCGACGAGCTCCGGATCGGACCCGCATGACTGGGCCGGGCGGCCCGCGAGGACTCGGCCATCCGCGCCTGCACCTGCGGGTCGCCACCTCGACGAATGAGCGGGCGCGCTTGCTCGCCGCCGGCGGAGCGCCGCATGGCACGCTGGTGAGCGCCGCCGAGCAGACGGCGGGCCGCGGCCGCCAGGGACGCACGTGGACGGCTCCTGCGGGCCGCTCGCTGCTGTGCTCGGTCCTCGTCCGTGACCCGCCGAGGCTGCTCCCCCTCGCCGCCGGCGTGGCCGTCGCCGATGCCGTAGAGGAGGCGGTGCCCGCACGCTCGGTCCAGGTCAAGTGGCCCAACGACGTCCTCCTCGACGCAGGCAAGGTCGCGGGCATCCTCGTCGAGGGACGACCCCAGGAGCGCTGGGCGGTGGTGGGGATCGGCCTCAACGTGGCCGTCGCACAGACCGACTTCCCGCCTGAGCTCGCGGGCCGCGCGGCCACCCTGGGGCTCGCCCCCGAGCGGATCGAGCCGACTCTGCGCGTGCTCCTGGCGAGGCTCGAGCACTGGCTCGCCGCCGATCCCGAGACCCTGCTCGCCGAGGTCCGCGCCCGCGACGCCCTGCTCGGCCAGCCGGTGCGCTGGGCCGGGGGCGAGGGTCGCGCCGACGGCATCGACGGCGAGGGCCGGCTCGTCGTGATCATCCCCGACCGCGGGCGGGTGACCCTCGACGCCGGCGAGGTGCACCTGGTCAGGTAGCGGACCTCGTCAGGCCGCCAGCCCGGCGCATTCCTGCGGTCCGGGGCATGGCCATCAGAGTCCCTGCGGGTGAAGCACGTTGGGGAACGTCGCCAGGTAGGACGCGGACGGCCTGCCGATGCTCTCGACGCCACCGCCTCCGCCCCATGGTCCGCTCTGCCCGCCGGATTCGTAGAAGTGGCCGTTGATGGAGATGATCACGTGCCCGGGATTTCCGGCGATGGGCAGCGCGCGATCGTAGATGGTCACAACGTGACCCGGACCGGCGAGGATCCCGTGCTGGCCGACCAGGGCCGATGTGTCGCACGGCTGGTTCAGATAGCCGCCCGCGTGCAGCACCGCGGAGACGAAGCCCGAGCAGTCATAGCCAGGCTGCGGACCCCAGCCGCCGTGGCCGCCGCCCCAGATGTAGGGCTTGCCGAGGACCGAGTCGGCGAAGCGCACCATGGCGTCGACCTTGGCCCGCGCGGAGAGGCCGATCGGTGCGTTGAACGGGGCTCCCGGTCCCGTGAGCAGTCCGGCCTGCCCCGCGGCAGCCGGCGCCGATTCCAGCGCGGACGGGGCGGCGACGGCTGCGGCCACGACGAGCGGCGGCGTCACGGTCTGCGCGCGCAGTACGCCGGCCGTCCGGTGGGCGGCCGCGTGAGCCTCCTCCTCGGCGCGCCGGCCTTTCGCTCGCCACTGCGCGAGTTCCTCCCGCAGTTGGGAGAGCCTGTGCCGCGAGCGCTGCTCACGCTGCTGGGCGTCCGTGAGCGAAGCTCGCGCGGCTGCCGCCCTCTGATCCGCATGAGCGGCATTCCCGGCGCCAAGAACTCCCCTGCCCCGCGCGAGGGTGCCGTCGTGCTCGGCGACGCTCAGCTCGGCTCGGGCGGCTTCCGCGTCGGACTCGGCAGCGCTCAGGAGTCGCGTCTGGGTCTCGATCTCCGTCATGCAGCGCTCTGCCTGGCGCTTGGAGATGGTCCCCTCCCGCTGGCAGCGTTCGAGCTCGGCGCTATAGCGGCGCAGCGCCGCCGACGTGGTCGCCGCCACACGAGCGGCCGCGTGAAAAGACGTGACCACCTTGCTCGAACTGGCGCGATACGAGCTCGCAGCCTGACCCTGCCACCCGCCCAGCGCCGCCTCCGTGCTCAGTACCTTGTCCCCGATTTCCTCGAGGCCCTGCCTCACGGTGTCATACCGGCGCGCCGCGTCCGACATCAGGCTGGCATCACCTTCGACGACCCGGATTCCCACGTCCGCCTGCCTCATGCTCCATCCTGCCCGGCCTCGCACGCGCCCACCACGTGGTCGTCGCAGCTCGAATACGACCTGCCCGCGCCGGTGAGCGCCACACCCAGATGCTCACCCGCGAGCCCGAAATGCGGGAGCATCGACGAGAAATGACCCAGCAGGTCGTCGAAGGCGCCCTCGGTCGGCGTCCCCGCCGCGGCACTTGCGCAACCGCCCAGATGGCGCAAGAGCTCGTCCACCTCACCACCGATCGCGGTCAACCGGCCCGACGCCGCGACCACGTCCTCCGGCGTGACGAGAAACTCAGACATCGGCTCCGCCCATCGCGAGATCTCTCAGCAGCTGCAGCATGCCCCCAGCATTGACGATGCCCCGGGCACAAGCAAGCCCCCTCGGTGTGAAGGGACCCACCCCCACGCTAGGGGGCCACGTCCCCCACCGGCGCCCGACCCGCGCGACGGTCGACGAAGTAGTACGCGAGCACGAGCACGGTCAGCAGGTTCATCCACAGCACGCTGCGCACCGTGCCCTCGCGGGCGAAGAGAGCGTGCAGCGTCCCTGCGAAGGCCGAGAAGGCATGAGGCACATCGTGGGTGGCGACGGCGCCCGCCAAGGCGGCGACGCAGGAGACGATCCACACGACGACCCACCGCCCGACCGACATGTCGAGAATGAGGAAGAAGGGCAGGGTGATGAGAAGCAAGCGGTCGAAGTCGGTGTCGGGCAGGAACACGTATCCGGCGAAGAGCGACCACACCATCGCTTCGCGGATGTCGATCCGGCGCGCGAGGAAGAGCGCGAGTGCGACGATGGCCGCCGCCGCCGGCAGCAGCTTCGCTTCGATCGGCGCGTAGATCCCCAACTTCGCCAGCAGGAGCGTCGGCGCCACGTGAATCGGGGGGTTCACCGCTAACAGGTCGTTACGACGCGTGAAGGCATCGAGACTCCTCGGGAACCACGGCAGGTTGCTCAGAGCGAGAACGACCAAGAAGGCCGCGACGGGGGCCAGCGCCCACCATCGGCGCCTGCGGAACCAGTGCAGGGCGAGCGCCGGAGCGGCGAAGGCGCCGAGGAACTTGACAATCGCCAGCGCGGTAGCAGCCAGCCACGCCGCCCAGTCCCTTCCGCGCTCGAGCGCGAGGAGCAGCGCGGCGATGCCGAAGAAGAGCCACGTCTTGTCCTGGGCGTACGTCGTCCAGGCGAGCAGGACGAAGGGGTTGAAGGCGTAGAAGAGCATGAACGCCAGCCGCCAGCCCCGGGGACGCGGGAAGCAGAATCCGATCAGGAGGAGCACGGCGACGTCACCGAGGACGAAGAGCAGGCGCAGCGTCGTCGGCGAATCGTGCACGGCGAGGAGCGCGGTGAAGATGGCGACCTCGAGCGGGGGGCTGTTCGAGTAGACCGGCTTGATCGCCCCCGCCGCGGGCGGGTTGAAGGGGTTGGCGCCGTGCAGCGCGAGACGCGAGAAGTAGGTGTAGATCGCGAGATTGCTGCCCCCGTGGCTGTGGGCGATGATGAGGACACGCACCACCACCGCGAGCACCGTGATCGCGATCACGGTCAACCGCCAGCCTGCGCGACGGTTCAGGGCGAGGACCAACGAGCTCCGCCCGGCAAGCCGGCCAGACAATGATTACGCGGCTTCTTCAGCGTCCCGGTCGCGCGCCGGAGCATTCTCGGCGAGCGCGTCGGCGACGGCATCTTCGACGCCGGCGCGCGCGGAGGAATCGAGCGGCGGCAGCTCGCCGTTCTCGATCCCCTTCTCGAGCGCCTCGGTGAGGACATCCTCGGAGGGGCCATCCACAGCCTTCACACGCCCATCGTCGGCAGCGGGCCGCGCAGGCTTGCCGGCGCCGTTGGCCGATCCGCCTCCACTGGCCTGCGGTCGGCGCCGACGGCTCTTGGTGCGGCGCCCCTTGGGGAAGTTGCGCAGGAGATCGCGGGCCAGTGCCGCGGGCTTGCGTGCCATCCGCGTGCGCGCTCCCCGCAGGGCCTCCTCGGCCTCGGGGGTGTGGGCGAGCGCGGCGGCCAGGAGGGCGGCGGACAGGCGCCGGTCCTCCTTGCGCGTGGCGTGGACGAGCCGGCGGGCATTGCGCGCGTGCGCGCCGCCACTGGAGTTGACGAGCAGACCGAGCAGCCGCTTGGTCTCCGGCCAGCGCTGGATCGCGTACTCCTCGTGCACTTCGCGCGTGTACTCGGCCAGGCGCCAGATCCAGGCGTTGGCCTCGTCCCGGCGGCCGATACGCCTCTCAGCCAGCGCCTGGAGCATGATCTTCACGCCTTCGCGACGTTCGTCGCGGGGCCAGCCGGCCATGATGTCGACGGCGGTGTCGAACGCTTCGGCGTCGCGTGAGGCGGCGATCTCCTGGAGCGCTCGCAGCCGCAGCTGGGCATTGCGGTTGCG
>DATCEM010000445.1:0-3062 GCA_036510175.1 Solirubrobacteraceae bacterium
CGCATGATGTCGAAGGTCACGCCCGTGATCTTGATGTCCATCTGGAGGGCGGTGATCCCGTTCTCCGTGCCGGCGACCTTGAAGTCCATGTCGCCGAGATGGTCCTCGACACCCGCGATGTCGGTGAGGATGATGTATTCCTCACCCTCCTTGATCAGGCCCATCGCGATACCGGCGACCGGGTGCTTGATCGGTACGCCGGCATCCATGAGCGACAGCGTCGAGCCGCACACGCTCGCCATCGAGGACGATCCGTTGGACTCGAGGATGTCCGAGACGACGCGAATCGTGTACGGGAACTCCTCCTGCGAGGGGATCATCGGCACCAGCGCCCGCTCGGCGAGCGCACCGTGGCCGATGTCGCGGCGCTTGGGGCCCCGCATGAAGCCCGCCTCCCCGACCGAGAAGGGCGGGAAGTTGTAGTGATGGAAGTAGCGCTTGGTCGTCTCGAGCCCGAGGGTGTCGAGCCGCATCTCCTCACGCGTGGTTCCCAGCGCGACGACGCTGAAGGCCTGCGTCTGGCCGCGCGTGAACAGCGCCGACCCGTGCGTCCGGGGGGCGATGCTGACGTCGATCGAGATCGGCCTGATCTCCTCGGCGCTGCGGCCGTCGGGCCGCTTCTTCTGGAGCGCGATGCGCTCGCGGATGAGCGTCTTCTCAAGCTTGTCGAAGGCCCGCTGGGCAGCCGAACGGCGCTCCCCATAGCCCTCTGACTCCGGGTCGCCCGCGTACTGGGTGAGGATCTGCTCCTCGACCGCCTTGGTTGCGTCCTGGCGCTCGAGCTTGTCCTCCACCTGGGTGGCGGTTTCGAGCGCCGCGCCGTGAGAGGCCTTGACCTGCTCGTAGAGCTCGGGGTCGACCTGCGGCACCTCGACCGCGGTCTTCTCCTTGCCCGCCTTCTCGGCGAGCTCGCGCTGAGCGGCGCAGAGCTTCTTGATCGCATCGTGGGCGATGTCGAGCGCGTCGAGGATCTCGGCCTCGGGGATCTCGTTGGCGCCCGCCTCGACCATAAGGATCGCGTCCTCGGTGCCGGCCACGATGAGATCGAGGTCGGTGTTATCGGTGAGGAGATCCTCATCGGGATTGACGACGAAATTACCGTCGATCTTGCCGATCCGCACGGCACCCACCGGCGCCGGGAACGGGATGTTCGACACCATCAGCGCGGCGGACGCGCCGTTCATGGCGAGCATGTCGTAGGGGTTGACGTGGTCGACCGACATGGGCAGTGCGACCAGCTGCGTCTCGTGCCGCCAGCCCTTGGGGAACAGGGGACGGATGGGGCGGTCGATCAGGCGCGCCGTGAGCGTCGCCTTCTCTCCCGCGCGGCCCTCGCGCTTGAAGAACGAGCCGGGAATCTTCCCGGCGGCATACATGCGCTCCTCAACATCGACGGTGAGGGGGAGGAAGTCCACATCGCGGAGGTTCCCCGCGGTGGCTGTACAAAGAACCATCGTGTCGCCCGAACGGACGACGACGGCGCCGGAGGCCTGCTTGGCCAGCTTGCCGGTCTCGAAGGAGATCTCCTTACCGGCGATCTCGACGGAGACCCGCGTCTCGGCGTCAGACATATATTCAGTTTCCCTTCTCTCTCCGCCCTTCGGTCGGCGGAGTGCTTCTAGTTTCTCTTATTTCCGAACACAGGGAATGGTAGCGGGCCGGGGCGTCCTCGTGCCGACCGCTACCTGGCACCGGCGCCCGAGTCGCCACCCTCCTCGAGCGCGATCAGGACGCTCTCCTGCACCTTCCCGGGGTGAAGCACGCCACCGGCCCACAGCGTCGGCGTGGTCACCACGCCGGCGCGGATCCCGGACTCGAAGTCGCGCCGCACGCGGGCGGTGACCTCCTCACCGCGGCGGTCGGCGTCGAACCGGGTGAGGTCGAGGCCGAGCTCGCGCGCGCGCTCCCACAGGTGCGGGTCCTCGAGTCTTCCCTGATCGGCGAAGAGCAGGTCGTGCATCTCCCAGAACCGGCCCTGGAGCGCGGCAGCCTCGGCCGCGCACGCCACCGGCCACGCGCGCGGATGGCTCGAGCGGACGGGGAAGTGGCGGAACACCCGGCGCAGCGAGCGGGCTGCCAGCCGGGCGCTGAGGACGGCGCAGAACGGGCACTCGAAGTCCGCGTACTCGATCACCAGCACGCCGTCGGCCGGTCCACGGACGTGGTCGTCTCCCGCAAGCGGCGGAACCGGGGCCGAGCTGAGCTCGGTCATCGCGAGGCTAGCCGGCGAGGCCGTCGAAGATCAGATTGGCACCGGGCAGGTCTCCCGGCGAATCGGCCTGGTAGCTCCATTTGACCACCCCGTCGGGGTCGACGATCACCAGGGCGCGCTGAGGAAAGCCGCCGGGGTGGTACACGCCGAAGGCCCGGCAGGTCTCGCCCTTGGGCTCGAAATCCGAGAGCTGTTCGATCGAGATCCCGAGCTGCTCGCGAAACGCCGTCTGGGACCAGGTCGCGTCGCACGAGACGCCGTAGAGCGTGGCCCCGCGGGACGCGAGGTCATCGCGCACCTCGTCGTAGAGGTTGAGCTGATCGGTGCACACGGGACTGAAGGCGAAGGGATAGAAGACGAAGACCGAGGTCTGGCCCGCGAGATCCGCACGCGTGAACGCGCCGCCCTCGGGGCGCGCCAGCGTGAACTCCGGAGCGGGTGTCCCGGGCTCGATCACGTGTGCGTCGCTACTTGCGCAGGCCGAGCTCGCGCACGAGCTCGCGGTAGCGCTCGAGGTTCGAGCGCTGCAGGTAATTGAGAAAGCGCCGACGCCGGCCGACGAGCATGAGCAGCCCGCGGCGCGAGTGGTGATCCTTCTTATGCGTGCGCAGATGATCGGTGAGCTCGTTGATCCGATCGGTGAGCATCGCGACCTGAACCTCGGTCGCGCCGGTATCGGCAGGGCCATGGCCAAACTTTTCGACGAGCTCACGCTTGCGTTCTGCGGTTAGAGGCATGCGGTTGGTGAGGCTAGCAGGGTCTTGGCTTGGGCGGGTGGGACGGATGGCCCGGCGCTCGAGCTGCGAGCGCTTCGCGCTGGGGCCTCTCTCGGCGGCGGTCGAAGCCACCA
>DATCEM010000446.1:0-3962 GCA_036510175.1 Solirubrobacteraceae bacterium
GCCTGGCCAGGGGCCTCGACCATCACCCGGATCAGCGGCTCGGTGCCCGACGCGCGCACGAGGATGCGCCCGCGGCCGCTCAGCGCGACCTCCTCACGATCCATCGCCTCGCGCACCGTCTGCTGGTCCATGGCCAGCGTCAGCGTCGCCCGATCGCTCGCGCGGACGTTCACCAGCCGCTGCGGCAGCTTGGCCATCGCGTCGCGCCGCGCCAGGTCGCGGTCGCCGAGCGACTCGAGCACGAGCAGGGCGCTGGCGATCCCGTCCCCTGAGGGGCCGAAGCCGAGCTCGATGATGTGCCCCGACTGCTCGCCCCCGAGCGACCAGCCGCGCCGGCGGAGCTCGTCGAGCACGTAGCGGTCGCCCACCGGAGTGATGGCGACCTCGATGCCCGCGGACTCCATCGCCGAGTGAAAGCCGTAGTTGGTCATCACGGTAACCGCGACGCCGCCGCCCGCGAGCCTGCCCTCGCCGCGCAGGTGCAGTGCCGCCAGCGCGACGAGCTCATCACCGTCAACGATCGTGCCCGCACGGTCGACGGCGAGCACCCGGTCGCCGTCACCGTCGAAGGCGAAGGCGACGTCGTAATCCCCCGCCACCGCCTGCTCGGCGAGCGCCTCGACGTGGGTCGACCCGCAGTCGTGGTTGATGTTGCGGCCGTCGGGCTCGGCGGCGAGGACGTCAACCTCGGCCCCCAGCCGGCGGAATATTTCGGGCGCCGCGCGATATGTCGCCCCGTTGGCGCAGTCGAGGAGCAGCCGGCGGTTGCCCAGATCGAGCTGCTCGAAGCGAACGTGGAGCTCACGGAGATAGTCCTCGAGCGCGCCATGCAGGCGCCGTACCCGCCCGATCCGCTCCGGCGAGCGCGCAGGTCGTTCGAGCTCGGCCTCGATCTCGTGCTCGGTCTCGTCGGTGAGCTTGAAGCCGTCGGCGCCGAAGATCTTGATCCCGTTGTCGTGATAGGGATTGTGTGAGGCCGAGATCACCGCGGCGAGGTGAAGCCCGTGACGGCGCACGAGCATCGGCGCCGCGGGTGTCGGGAGCACGCCGCCGAGCAGTGCATCGCCGCCCGCCGCGGTGACCCCCGCGGCGATCGCCGATTCGAGCATCTCGCCCGATTCCCTGGTGTCGCGCACGATCAGCACCTGCGCGCGATCGATGCCCGACTGGGTCACCGCCGCCCGCGCGAGCGCGACCGCGAGATCGGCGCTCAGGAACTCACCGGCGACTCCGCGAACACCGTCGGTACCGAAGAGCTGCCGCGCCATCGAGCCGCTGCCCGCGGGGCGCGCGCTAGCGCTTGGAGAACTGCGGCCGCTTACGGGCCTTCTTGAGCCCAGCCTTCTTGCGCTCCTTCACGCGAGGGTCACGCGTGAGGAAGCCGCGGCGCTTGAGCTCGCCACGCAGATTCGGATCGGCCTCGATCAGGGCCCGCGAGATTCCGTGCCTGAGCGCTCCCGCCTGCGCGGCGACGCCGCCACCGTGAAGCTTCGCGACCACATCCATCCGGGCCTCATAGCCCACCGTCTCCAGCGGCTGCCGGATCACTCGCTCGAGCGTCGGCCGCGGGAAGAACGCCTCGAGCGTCTTGCCGTTGACCAGGTAGACGCCCGTTCCCGGCTTCAGGATCACGCGCGCGACCGCGGTCTTGCGCTTGCCCGTCGCGCGGTACCGCGCGCCGGCAGCGAGATCGATCGCCGCATCGGCGATCGGCTGCGCCTCGTCCTCGCGATCGCCGTCCTGGCCGCTGGCCTCCTCGGCCTCGGCCTCCGCCGCGGCCAGCGCCTCGGCATCGAGCTGAAGCGCCTCACCGCCCTCGGGAACGATGTCCGGAATCAGGTCCGCCCCGGGGATCTCAGGCCTCACGCGAGGCTGCACCTCGATCTCGATCTCCTCGATCTCGACACCCTCGCCAGCCGCCGGAGACTCGGCGGGGGCGGGAGTGGACGCTTGCGCGGCGACGGGGGCGGGCTCGGGCTCGGGCTCGGTTCCGGACGCGGGCTCAGCGACGGGCTCCTCGGCCACGGGCTCGGGCTCCGCTGCGGGCTCAGGCTCGGCCGCCGGTTCAGGCTCCTCGGCCACAGGCTCTGGGTCCGCTATGGGCTCGGGCTCCGCCACGGGCTCGGGCTCGGCCGCCGGTTGGGGCTCCTCCGCCACGGGCTCGGGCTCCGCTGCGGGCTCGGGCTCCGCGGGCGCCTCGGGCTCGGCGGGCTCCTCAGCCACGGGCTCCTCGGCCGTGGGCTCGACGCCGGCCGACTCCACGTTCTCCTCAGGCGGCGTGTCGGAATCGGCTGACGCCGGATCCACGTTCTCAGGTTCTTCGTCGATCACTGCTGGGTCTCCATCGGTTGCGGCTGTTGGGCTGCGTGCGGATGGTCGGGCCCGGCGTAGACCTTGAGCTTCGTCAGCTGCTTGCGAGCGATGCGGTTACGCGGAAGCATGCCCTTGACGGCGAGCCGAATGACTTCTTCCGGACGGCGGTCCAGCATCTCCTGGAGCGTGCGCGACTTCAGTCCTCCGGGATAGCCGGAATGCCGGTAGTAGCGCTTGTCCGCGAGCTTATTGCCGGTCACCCGGATCTTCTCGGCGTTGACCACGACCACGAAGTCGCCCGTATCGATGTGCGGCGTGTAGGTCGGCTTGCGCTTACCGCGCAGCGTGTCCGCGATCTGGGTGGCGAGCCGCCCGAGCGTCTGCCCGGAGGCGTCGACGATCAGCCAGTTGCGGTCTCGATCGGTTGGTTTGGCGACGTAAGTCTTCATGGCATGCACAAGCCGCGCACTCGCGCGGCTCGCCGCCCATGATAGGGCAATTGATTCGTGCGGGATGCCCGCGCTGGGAGCGGCGCTCGGACTCCCGAGTGTGGCGTGGAAAACCGCCTCCTCCGCGTGCTCGCGCGTGACGGAGAGGCGACCCTGCAGAGGCGACCCTGCACTAAGCCGTGCATCACGTCGTCCCCGCTCCTCCCGCCGAGGGATTCAGTAGCGTACTCAGGCGGTTCAAAAGGCCGAACTCTGGGTAATAGAAGCTCAGTCCGGGGTATTTCGTAGGTCAAGCCACCGTCACGGGTTCGTCTCGGGCGGCCCGCCACCAGGGAGAGTTATATGCATTCTGCAAAGGCTCGCCGGCTCGCGGCACTGCTGGGCGCGTGTTTGTTCACACTCGCGTTCGCCAGCTCCGCAGCCGCAGCGTCCGGTACACCGTTCGGGTGCCGGGCGAGCACGCTTCGCGTCACGCTGTTGAGCGCCCTTGTCACGGAGCCGACAGTTGCCAACCCCAATACGACGCCGTGCGCCACCGACACCGCCGGCGCGAGCACGGTTTCCGCCACCACTACGGGTTCTGCGGTAGCCGTAGCCGGGCCCGTCGGTGCGTTTACGTATTCCGTCTACTCGCCCAATGGCGCGACAGCGCCCGGCGCGACCGCAGTCGCGGCCGTCGACGGCGTGACCATCCCCGACTCCAGCGGGGGCATCGTGATCGCCGGGCCGATCCAGGCCACGGCCTCGTACGCGTGCGTCAACGACCAGGTCGTCGCAACGGCCAGCTCGACCCTTAACCTGATCAGCGTCAACGGGCAGAACACGCCGGTGACGCAGGGTGAGCCGGAGACGATCGAGCTCGGCGGCGGGTCTTTCATCGCCGTCAACCAAAAGGTCCAGACGGCGAACTCCCTCACCGAGACGGTACTCGAGGTGCACCTCGCCGGCATAGCCGACGTCGTGGTCGGCGAAGCCAAGGTCACGCAGTCGGTCACCGACCCCTGTGCCGGGACCGAAGGGCAGCCACCACCGGTGCTCGAGATCTGCCCGCCCGGTTCGACGCTGAACATCGCCGCGCAGCTCTGCGAGATCGTCACCCCCGGCGGCGTAATCGTCGTCAGCCGGCCCTTCCAGGGCCCCTCGGGCGGCACGGTGTACCCAACGGGCGTCGTAGCCAAGAAGTACCCCGGCTACCCGTGC
>DATCEM010000447.1:0-5126 GCA_036510175.1 Solirubrobacteraceae bacterium
AGCTCGCGCTTCCAGACGATCTTGATCGCCCGCAGCTCGCTGGCGATGCTGCGCTGGGGCACTTGCACCCTGACGACCTGGCTGGGCGGGCCGGGGGCGCCGCCGGTGGAGGCGAGCTGTGGGTCGGCGGTCGTGCTCACCGGCGTCCTCCTCCCGACATCATCTGCATCATGATCTTGTTGCGGTCCGAATTGCCGGACTCCTCGACATCGCGGATCGAGCTGCCGGTGTGGGACATGAAGACATCGTCGAGGGTCGGGCGCGAGACGCTGACCGAGCGAATGGGCACGCCGAGCTCGGCGAACAGCCGCGGCACGAACTCCTCACCCGACGGGATGCGGAAGGTCACCGCGCCCTCGGAGATCACCGCCTCGATGTCGAAGCGCTCGCGCAGCGACGCGATCGCCGCCTCGTCGTCCTCGGTCTCGATGCGGATCCGATCGGCGCCGACCTGTGCCTTGAGCGCCGCGGGCGAGTCGAGCGCGACGATCACCCCCTGGTCCATGATGGCGATCCGGTCGCACCACTCCGCCTCGTCCATGTAGTGCGTGGTCATGAAGATGGTGATCTCCTCGCTCTCCTTGAGCGTGCGGATGTAGCTCCAGATCGAGCGCCGGGTCTGCGGGTCGAGCCCGATCGTCGGCTCGTCGAGGAAGAGCACGCGAGGGGAATGCATGAGCCCGCGGGCGATCTCCAACCTGCGCTTCATGCCTCCGGAGAACGTGCGTACGGGGGAGTCCTTGCGCTCCCACAGGCCGACCATCTCCATCACCTGCCGCATCCGGGCGGGCACGAGCGACGATTGCACGCCATAGAGCTCGGCATGCAGGCGCAGGTTCTGCTCGGCCGTCAGGTAGCCGTCGAGGGTGGTCTCCTGGAAGACGAGCCCGATGTTGCGCCGGACGTCGTCGCGCTCGCGGACGACGTCGTGGCCGGCGACCATCGCGGTGCCGCCCGAGGGCTTGGTCAGCGTGCAACACATGTTGATCGTCGTCGTCTTCCCGGCGCCGTTCGGGCCGAGGAACCCGAACACCTCGCCCGCCTGTACCTCGAAGTTGACGCCGCGCACCGCGCGCACCTCGCCGAACGTCTTCACGAGGTCGCGCACGACGATGGCGGGAGGCAGCTCAGGCATGCCACGAGCTTCTTGGGGGGCGGTCGTGGCCTCGCTCATCTCCACACAGAGTAGGACACCGTCCCGGCCGGACGACGTTAAGGGCTGCCGTCGGGCGGCGGACCCGAGCCGCCGCCGCGCCCGCGCACCCAGTCCGCCATCTGCTCGGCCATTCCGCCGACCTGCGCGCCGAGCTTGGTGACGTTCTCGCCGATGTCCTTGAAGATCGCGCGGAAGCGCTCGGCGTAGAACTCGAACGCGTCGCCGGCCTCTTCGCGGACCGGGGGCTCCTCGCCGCGCTTGATGTAGTCGCCCCGGACGATGCGGTCGTACTCGCCACTCTGGACCCAGCGCATGATCTCCGAGACGCGTCTGACCGCGTAGGGGTGGGTCGCGTTGATCTCGTAGAAGAAGCGACGGACACGGTCGCTGGGGTCGTCCCAGTCCTCGTACTCCCGCGCCTGAGTGAGAAACGCGTCGAGGTCGAGCTTGTCGGCTTTCATGCCGCCGGCGGCGACCATCAATAGCCGGCAGCTGATCCGCGGATCACGGACGACCAGAGTCTCGACCCGGTCGCAGCTCAGCTCGGCGGCGCGGTACCACTCGAGCAGCACCGTTCTCACCGCCAGCGCGGGGATGCCAAGCGGGAACGGCACGTTGCCGCCCATGCTCAGCAGGATGTTGAGCGCCGTCATGTAGAGCATGTGGTCGGAGAGGATGTGACCAACCTCGTGGGCCAGGAGGCAGCGTGTCTCACCCGGCCCCAGGCGCCCGAGCAGCGGCGTCCCCGCGACCACGATCGGATTCTGCGAGCCGATCGCCATGGCGTTGGCGCCGATCGCGTCGGTCACGTACAGGTCGTAGGTCTGCGGCATGTCGAGGATCTGGCACACGGCGATCTGATGGGACCACAGGTCGGGAAGCTGGCGCTCGCCCACGCGGACCGAATTGCTCAGGTACATCTGCCGCGTGGCGCGCTCGTAGCGCCACTCGACCAGCCTGCGGACGACCGTGTCGAGCATCGGAATCGCCTTGAGGGCGGCCGTGGCGGCCCGGTCGGCGGGGTGCTCATACGCCTTCGAGGAGATGTTGATGTACGGCTTGATCTCCTCGGGAAGCGTGTCTGACATCAGGGTCTGACTTCAGGGTAGTACGCCTGGGTCCGCCATGCGAGCAATAATCGCGAATACATGGAGTCTCAGGCCCAACCTCCCCCCGGCGGGCCAGGCACCGCGGACCCGCTGCTCGGGGACATGCGCCGAGCCGGTCTGCTGCCCCTGATGGTGCTCCACTACGTCGCGCGGGAGCCGTGTTACGGCAACCAGTTGATCGAGCGCATCGCCTGGCTCACGGAGGGCACCGTCGCGGTCAACCCCAACACCATGTACCCCCTGCTGCGCTCATTGGAAGCCCGCGGCCTGATTGCGGGGCAGTGGCAGCTTCCGGGTCGACGGGGGCGACGCTTCTACCGCATCACGCCCGCGGGTGCGCAAGAGCGGCGTCGCCTGGCGGGACGGCTGGCTCCCCACCTCGATGCCGTTGCCGCCAGCGTCGAGGTCATACGCAGCGAGCTTCTGCAACGCTGATGCGCCGGGCGAGCGCGGAGGGCGCGTTCGCGGCCTCGGTCCCCGAAGCGGAGACGCTGTGGTACGACACCGCCCGGTGGCAGGGGTGGATCGACGGCCTGAGCCGCGTGACCGACGTCGAAGGCGACTGGCCCGCCGGCGGCGCGAAAGTCACGTGGGAGTCGAACCCGGCCGGACGCGGGCACGTGGTCGAGCGCGTTGTGAGCTACGAGCCGCGCGTCGGCCAGACGCTCGAAGTGCAGGACGACTCGATTCGGGGACGGCAGAGCGTCGCCTTCTCCGCGCTCGACGGGGGTGTCGGAGTCGAGCTCACGCTCGAGTATGAGCTCAAGGCACGATCGCTCCTCACCCCCGCCGTCGACGTCCTGTTCATCCGGCGGGCGATGACGGCCTCGCTGCAGTCGACCCTCGCCCGGTTCGGGGCCGAGCTCGCGGGCGCCGGCACCGGCACTCGCGCCTAGGGCGGCCGATGACCGAGGCCGCCTACCGGTTACCCAAGATTGCGGCCTCGGCCGGGGCGATGGTGTTCGACCGATCCGGCCGGCTGCTCGTCCTCAAGCCGAGCTATAAGCCGAAGTGGACGATCCCCGGCGGCCAGATCGAGGCCGACGGCGAGTCGCCGTGGGAGGCCTGCCGGCGCGAGACGCTCGAGGAATGCGGCCTGCACGTGAAGCGCGGCCGGCTCGTGTGCGTCGACTTCCTGCGCCCGCGCCCGGACCCCCACCGGCCCGGCGGGGTGCGCTTCCTCTTCCATTGCGGCGTCCTCGCCGACGAGGAGCTGAGCGCGATCAAGCTCCAGGCGGAAGAGATCCTCGAGCACCGGTTCGTCGAGCTCGAGGAGGCGTACTCGCGCCTGAGCGGCCCGCTCCGCCGTCGCGTTCGCGCCGCGGCCGCAAGCAAGCGCTGTCTCTACCTCGAGGAGGGCCGGCGGGTGGGCGGGGTGCGCTAGAGGTTGACCGACGCCATGCCTGCCCGGTCGTAGCGCTCTCCCGCCACCGGCGGGAGCTCGGCCTCGATCCGCGCCAGGTCCTCCTCGATCGCGCGCCCGACGAGCTGCTCGTTGGTCATCGGGCCGTAGAGCTGCGCGGTGTCGAGGAAGTCGATTCCGAGCTCGCCGATACCTCGAGCGATCCAAGCCTGCGTCTCTTCATCACGTCTCCTGTCCTGGTCTCCATCACCACGTGAGGGCCGATGTCGGGTAGCTCGAACTGCTCTGAGACTACGGAGAAGCCGGCGCGCTCGTAGAGCGACCGAGCCCCCGTGCGGGCGTTGCACCAGACGCGCTCGGCGCCGCCCGCGAGCGCGTGCCTGAGCAGCGCATCGAGGACGGCGGCGCCGGCCCCGCGCCCACGCGCGTGGGGGACGGTCGCCATGCCGCGCACGCGCCATCCGCCGGGCTCGCCGTCGGGCGCCACAAGTCCGACGGCGACGAGCTCCTCGCCCGCGAAGGCCCCGACGGCGAACGCGGCCGGTGCCTCGTGCGCGGCGAGGTCATCGACGCTCTCATGCGGTCGCAGGACCGCCTGACGCAGCGGGCGAGTCTGCTCGATCGGCACGGGCCGTACCACGGTCTCGGGCACGGCACAGATGCTAGAAGGGCCCTGCGCGCTCCTCAGGGGCGAGCCTTTACTGGAAGATCTCCGTCGTGCAATCGCCGCCGGGGAGGTGGATCTCGTGCGGCCGGGCGCCTTCCGCCTGCTCGTGGAAGTCGACGAAGAACTCGGGATCGAGGGCGAAGCTCCCGTCGGCCTGGCGGTCGAGCTTGGTCAGCCAGCCACGGAGCTCGGGATAGAACTGGTTGTCCCACGTCGAGTACAGCGAATTACTGACGTAGACGCGATCCCCGTCGAGCGAGGTCTGGACCATCTGCGGGCCGCCGGTGAGCGGGCTGTGAGCCTTGGGGTGCCCGCCGTCGCGCCCGAGCAGGCCGCCCAGCCACACCTGCGAGCGCAGCACCGGCCCCCGCGGGTCGGACACGTCGTAGTGACGCAGGTCGCCGTGCAGCCAGTTCGAGAAGAAGAGGTCGCGGTCATCTAGCGAGAGCACGAGATCGGTGATCAGCCCCGGCACGCCTCCGGGCAACGGCCAGCCCTCGAGTTCCTCGTTGCCCACGTCGATGACCTTCTCCGCTGCCCATGAGCCGCTGTCGCGGAAGAAGCGCAGGATGTTGCTCGACAGCGTCGCCCCGACGAAGCCCTGCGCCGAGTCGGGATCGTGCTGCCAGCGGAGCTCGAGGGGGATAAGCCCGTCGTCGCCGAGGTCGATCGTCTGCACCTTGGCGCGCCGCTCGAGGTCCCAGAAGTGCAGGCGCCGGCCGTACTTGCCGGCGGCGACATCGGCGGGATTGAAGCCGCCCTGGAAGGTGTTTGGCGCTCCCCACTCGCTCGAGACGAGCGCGTTCTGGCGCGGCTGGTACCAGAAGTCGT
>DATCEM010000448.1:0-4601 GCA_036510175.1 Solirubrobacteraceae bacterium
TCCTGAAAGGCGGTGCGGACACCACCGCGCTCGAGCGCGGCCAGACCGCGCGCGGTCGAGCCGCCGGGCGAGGTCACCTCGCGCCTGACCGCCAGAGTGTCGTAGCCGCGCACGGCGAGCAGCGCCGCGGTACCGGCCATCGTCTCCGTCACGAGCTCGGCCGCGAGCTGCGGGCGCAGTCCGTGACGAACGGCGGCGTCGACCTGTGCCTCCGCGAGCAGCGCCTGGTAGGCGGGACCCACGCCCATGACCGCGCTGGCGGCCGCCAGGTATCGCTCCTCCAGGCTCACGACGCGACCGAGGCGACCGAACAGCGCGAGAACGTCGGCTTCGAGCAAGGGATCGACCTCGGCGGCGGGCGCATAGCAGACGAGCCCGCGCCGGACCTCTACCGCCGTGTTCGGCATCATCAGGAAGACCGGCGTCCCGGGATACACGGCCTGCAGGCGCTCCGTCGAGGTGGCTCCGAGCACCGACGCCACGGCCTTGGCGACGCCGGCGATGTCCTTGGCGACGGACTCGAGGCCGGCGGGCTTATGGCACAGGACAACGAGATCCGAGTGCTCTGCCACCTCGACGTTGCTCTCGAGCGCCTGACCTCCGAGCTCCTCCACGAGCGCTGCCGCCCGTCCCGACCCCGCATCGGAGCACAGCACCGGATCGCCCCACCCTCGAGCGAGGGCGCGGGCCATGTTGCCGGATCCGATGAGACCGACTCGCATGGGATGAAAGCTAGCGGGGGCCGGAGCCACAGCCCCGGGGAGCGCTAGCTCTGGTTGAAGAAGCCCTTCTCGAGGAGTCGAGCGCGCTCCTCGGCAGAGACTTCCACGTTGCGGGGAGTGAGCAGGAAGGTCTTGTCCGCGATTCGCTGCATTCCGCCGTCGAGGGCGTAGGTGAGTCCGCTGGAGAAGTCGATCAGCCGCTTGGACAGGTCGGTGTCGATGCCCTGGAGGTTGATGATGACCGGAATCGAGTCCTTGAACTTGTCGGCCACGTCCTGAGCATCGTTGAAGCTTTTCGGGATCACGAGATGCACGCGCACGTCTCCTGCGCCTCCTCCTGCGCCGCCTGCGCCCCGCGGGGCGCGGCTGCTGCCGCTTCCGTTGCTCACCGGCCGCAGCACGCTGGTACGCCGCTCCGCTCCGGGATCGTCGGCGAAGATGTCGTCGATCTCGTCGCGCCGGCGACGAGCGCTCAGCCGGCGGACGTTCGGTCGCTCGCGATACCGGTCCTCGAGCTGGGTCTCGGGCTCGGCGTAGGGCTCGGGTTCAGGCTCGTCCTCGTACGTGTCGTCCTCGGCCAGGCCGAAGTAGACCATCGTTCGGTGCCACGTGTCGCGGAAAGCCATATCGGGTGGGTGTTTCGGGGGAGGTGCCTATTTCCCTTTAGCCGATTATGGCGCGCCCGTCTCATATAGGCACGTTCCCAGGCGAACGATCGTCGCGCCTTCCTCCACGGCCACGGGATAATCCTGGCTCGTGCCCATCGATAGGTGATGCAGGCCATGGCTGCCGGCGAGCTCACGCAGGGCGGCAAAATGGGCGCGGTTCTCCTCCGGCGCCCGGGCCAGGGGCGGCATCGTCATGAGCCCGACGACGCGCACGGGACAGCGTTCGAGAAACGACGCGAGCTCATTTGGCGCGATGCCGCTCTTGCCCCTCTCCCCCGCGACGTTCACCTCGACCAGGACCTCGGTGGCGGGCGCCGCATGGCGCGCGAGCTGGGCCAGCACCGAATCGCTGGCCACGGAGTGGATGTAGCGGACGTGGGGAAGGATCTGCTTAACCTTGCGGCTCTGGAGGTGGCCGATGAAGTCCCAGGTGAAGCGTTCTGGGTGCACACCCGCCTTCTCCTCGAGATCCTGGGCTCGGTTCTCGCCGACGAGCTCGATGCCCGCCTCGGCTAATACCTCGAGCTCGTCGGCGGGGATGTACTTGACCGCGGCGAGGATCTCCACGTCGCCCGCGTCGCGCCCGGCGCTCGCGGCCGCACGGGCGATCAGCTCCCGTGCCCGGGCCAGGTTCGCGCGCACGGTTTCGACGGTGAGCCCCTCGAACTTCACCTGCGCCACACCAGCCCGGCCTGACGCCCGGTCACCCCGTGATCGCGCCGGTGGGAGAAGAAGAGCGACCGATCAGCGCAGATCGTGCACAGATCGACGTCGTGGACGATCTCCACGCCGGCGCGCTCGAGCTCGCGCGCGGCGATCGCCTTGAGGTCGAGGTTGCGCCCGTGCCGAACCGAGGACCCGTGGTCCGAGAAGGCCGCGTGGACCTCCTCGCCGACCTCGTAGCAGCACGGCCCCGCCCCGGGACCGATGGCCGCGCTCAGCGGCCCGCGCACCTCGAGCTCGCGTAGCTGCTCGACGCCTTCGCCGATGATTCCCGCCGCGAGCCCCCGCCAGCCCGCGTGAATCATCGCCACCGCGCCCTCACCGGCGAGCGCGACGGGGAGGCAGTCGGCGACCATGACCGTCGCCGCGACGCCGCGCGACGCCGTCGCCTGACCGTCCGCCTGCCCGGGCGTCCCCGCCGGCGCAGCAGCGCCTTCCCTCACCGCGACGTGGATCCCGTGAACCTGATGACCCCACGCCAGCGTGACCCCGAGGCGATCCACCACCGTCCTGCGGTTCTCGAGCACGTCGGCGGGCGGAGGGGTCGCCGTGCTGCCCATGTTGAGGCTGGCGTAAGGCCCCGTCGATGAGCCGCCCCGCCGCGTGGTGAACAGCGCTCGCCCACCCACAAGGTCGATTGCCACGTGCTCCCCGGCGGGACGGAAGGGCGCGGGAAGATGGTCGAATTCGCTTACGCTCATTCAACTGGCGCGGATCTGAGCGCGCGGGTGGCTTGGAACCCAGTTGATCCACGCTGGTCGAATTCAGCGACGCTCATTCACGAGAAGCTGCTCAGGAACGCGCGATCGGCCCGTCGGCTCCGCGTGATCTGCCGCTCGGCGATCCCGATCTCTTCCACTATCCCATGGCGGACCTTGAGTACGCCGGTGGAGGTCCCGTTGGGCGCGAGGTACCAGTCGTTTGCGCCGATGTGAAACGGCTTGCCGAGCTTGAGATGCTTGCGGGCGGCGGCGATCGTGGCCTGCGGGCTGACGCCTCGCAGGGTGTAGTAGGTGTTGGCGGTCGAGACCCAGAGGACTCGACCTTGCAGGGCCTTGCGCCGACGCCGGGGAATCGTGCGCAGGAGCTTCGGGGAGGCATAACCGACGCGTACGCCGATCGGGGTCAGGCAGAAGAAGTCCTGATAGCGCGCGTGGTGGTTGGAGCTCCGGGTGTACGCCTTGCGCGCTTGCGCGCGCGTCATCCCGAGGTGGACGAGCCCGAGACTGTCGCCGCTCAGCTTCCCGGTAGCCAGGGGGCAGCCCGGGGCGGCCGAAACGGGCAGCGGCGCGAGCGAGTTCCCGACTCCGATGGAGCCGCATCCGTTGGCCGCGGGGAGTCCGGCGAACAGCCCCGTGAGGAAGGTGAGCGCGCTCGCCTCGAAGGGAATGGACGCGTCGGTGTGGTCGAGGCCGTTGTACTCGCTGAAGGTCACGGGTACCCCCTCCTGGCAGTATTTGTGTGCCAGTGCTTCGACATCCGCGGCGATCATCACGCCGTCGCCGGTGCCGTCCTGGTTGCCCACGGCCATGAACAGCGGTCCCGCGGGGTGGCCGGGAACCGTGCCCATGGTCAGCTGGTTGATGATCTTGGCGAACACGGGAATGGCCAGGACGTTCTGGTACTGCGGCTTGAGGAGCTGCTGGATGGTCAAACCTGGATAGGAGCCGAGGAAGTTATTGATGCATTCGTCGGCGACCTGGCCGGTGACCGTCTCTCCGTAGGGGGATAGATAGGTGCTCAAGTCGAAGCCGAACGCCCGCGAGAGCGCCACGAGCACGGCGGGAATGACGCCCGACCAGCTCGGACTGCCGTTCACGTAGGTCAGGTTATGGGCGAAATCGACGGGGATGCCGCCCTCGGCGACCCCGAGAATGTGCAGGGCGGGGGAGTAACTCTGAGCCAGTTCGCTCGCCCATTCGGTCGCGATTGACCCGCCCGAATACCCGACCATGGCGACGGGGGTCGAGCTCGGAGCGCCGAGAGCGTTCTCCGTGGCGCGGATCCCGTCGAGGGTGCCGTAGCCGGACTCCTGACCGGCAGCCCACTCGAGGTTCGTGCCCTCGTAGTCGGAGACGTCGACGGTGTAGCCCGCCGCGAGGTAGCCCTCGATGATCGTGGCCTCCTCCTGGGCCGTGCTGTAGCTCGAGTTCCCACCCGCCAGGGTGTAGGAGGGGTCGCATCCGGAGCCGAGTCCGTCGTACGCGGTCTGGTAGGCGACGATCTTCGTCCCGAGGACGGCGATCAACGGCTTCAGGATCGTCGTCACCGTGACCGTGGGCTGGCCCTGCTCACCCGTCGTGCGGTAGAGGACCTGCTCGGCGCTGAACGGGCTGGCGTTACCCGAGACCGAGGCCTGGATGCTGCGCGACTTCAGCACCGTGCCGGGCGCGATCTGAGCCAACGGCGTCGTGCCCGAGTAGGTGTAGAAGGGGTCGCTCGAGGGGAGCACGGGAGTCGCCTCGGCGCGCGCCGAGGCGACCGGCAC
>DATCEM010000449.1:0-4685 GCA_036510175.1 Solirubrobacteraceae bacterium
TTCGAGCCACTCTGCGACTCGGAGTCCGCCGGCACGAGCAGCTCGGTGACGTGATGGTTGACCGCGTCGGTCTCGGTCGTCGCGAGGAGCTTCTCCGCGCGTCTGGACACAGCGCACACCGACAGCGAACTGTCGAGCACGAGGAACGCGCCGCCGGCGTCGGGGGCCGTGGCGGCCGCCGTCTCGAGCAGTAGCCCCAGGCCGCAGCTCTCGCACACCCGGGCGTTCGTCGCCGGGGCGGCCGTTGCCGACGGCCGCGTCCCACAGTGGCCGCAGAACCAGACTGTCGGGCCCACCTCCTCGCTGTGCCGTGGCACGAGTGCCAAGGCACCCCTGCTCGCCGTCCTGCCTGAATTCGTCATGAAACCCCTCCGAGAAATCTTCTATTGCGGGTCGCTTATCTACATGCTGGCGGTACGCCGGCCCGTTTGGATCCCGTACGGGGAGTCCATCGTGACCCGCGTGACCCTTCCGCCCTGATCTGTCTCAACGAGCTCGAGGAGGTGCCTCTGCGCCTCGCTCGCGCCGCTGGGCAGCACGCTGGTCCCCGTTGTCCGCATCCGTACTCGCTGGGGACCGCGTCGGTAGACCGCGACCGGCATCGCACCTGCTGCGAGTCGGATCGCGTACGCCCACCTTGCTACAGCGTCGTCGCCCACGTGCCCACCCGCGATGACCACGAGATTGGGGCGGTGGACGGCGACGGCGTCACCTATACCTGCCACGCCACGGACGGACAGGCTCAGCATGTTCGCTCCGGCGCGCACGCTGAACAACTCGAGCGCACGGATGAACGGTGCATCGGGATCGAGCTCGTAGCGCGTAGCGTCGCCGAGAACGATCGAGACGGGCCGCACCGGAGGTGGCGCGAGCCGCCTGGCCCGGCGCAGCCAGTCTGCGGCCCAATGGGCCGCAAAGGCCCAGGCCGCCGAATCGATGGTGTGCCGGCGCACGATCTCCTCGAGCGAGGGCAGGAGCACTTCCTCCACCGAGCGCTCGAGCGAGCGCAAGGCCAATGCTGACTCCATCGCTGCGTCTGCTCGCTCGGACTCGTAGGAGACGAGCGCGCCAGTCAGCGAATTAGTGTCCGTGGCCAAGCCTTCACGTGCACGGGAAACCGCCGAGGAGATCGACAGTCCCTCCTGCAGGGCATCGCGCAGCGACGCCACCTCTCCGTGGGTGAACAGGCGGTGCCGGCCGGGCGATCGCTGGGGCTTGGGAAAGCCAAATCGGCGTTCCCACGCCCGCAGCGTGTTCGGGCTGACGTTGAGCAAAGCTGCCGCTTCGCTGGTCTTGAGATAGCGCACTTGCAGGTAGAGTCGACATTATCGCGCACTTTCGTGAGCCTTTTGGTGGTATTGCAGACGTTTAGACGATAAACTTGTGCACAAGCTGCATCGGGAGGTGCTCGCGCGGTTGCGAGGGAAGGCCCCGGTGGCAGCGGACTCGACCCCCCCCCAAGAGTCTCGCAGGGAGTGCGCCCATGTACATTCGCGGCTGCTAGCTGGCCCAAAAAATAGACTGAGGTCACTTTAGGCGCTACCCTGCGCCCATGGCGGGCCTTCAGGCCGCGGATGTGCGGCGTCCGCAAGTGGTGCGGCGCGTCGTTGTCGTGCTCTTAGCTGCAGGCCTCGCTGCCTGTTGCATTGTCGCGGCCCTGTATGCGCACCGCGATCGCTTTGGGCCGCTGAGCGGTGTGCTCGCTGCGGCGGCGCTCATGGCGGGTCTCACGTTCTCGCGCTCGGGAAACCGCGCGGTCTCGTCGTCGTTCATCGTAGGCGTCCTCGCCGCTGGGTTCCTGGGACCGGCATCGGCGTTCGTTGTCGCCGTCCTCGCCGAGCTGGCGATCGTCTCGAGATCCCCCACGCCGCCGCGGATCGTGCTCCTGAACCTGCTCGGGGCCGGGGCGCCCGGAATGGCTGGCGGGTTCTTCATCCGCGCGCTCGCGTGGCCTCCGAGCAACTCGGCGCGGTTCTATCTCGTCGTCGGCGGCGCCGGAGCGGTGATCCTCGCGCTCAACTATCTGATCGTGGTGCCGATCCACCAGCTCTTGCGCGGCGAGCGGGCCTGGAGCCTGCGCGCCTATCTACAGTTCCTCCCCAGTCTCGCCGTGAACACCGCCCTCGCCGTCGCCGGCGCGAGCATCTACCTCAGGGTCGGCCTCGGCGGCATCGTCTTTGCCCTCATCGCCGTCTTCGCCTTCTCCTACATGGCGCACCTCGTGGCGACCGCCGAGCAGCGGGCCGAGCAGTACCGGGATCTCTCGTGGGGTGTCCTCGCGGGTCTCGTGCGCGCGCTCGACGCCCGCGACCAGCGCGCGGCGCGCCATTCGGCGGCCGTCGCGCGCTTCGCTCGGGACCTCGCGCGGGCGACGGGGATGAACGAGCGGGACTGCGAGCTCGCGCACACCGCCGGACTGCTCCACGACATCGGCCGCTTCGCCCTCTCGGACCGGGTCTCCGAGCGAGGGCGCACGCTGAGCGAGGAGGACTGGGAGGCGATCCAGCGCCATCCGGCGCTGGGCGCGGACATGCTCAGGGACCTCGGGGTCTACGGCCCGGTCGCCGACATCGTCCTCTCGCACCACGAGCGCGTGGACGCGCGCGGCTACCCGCGGGCGCTCGGGCAGGATGAGATTCCGGAGCTGGCGAAGATCATCGCCGTCGCCGAGGTCTACGACACGCTCACCGCCCAGGACACCTATCGCACGCGCGTGAGCTCGTTCGAGGCGCTGCGGGAGCTCCGGCGCGTGGCGGGAACGCAGCTCGACTCACGCTACGTCGAGGCGTTTGCCGAGCTCCTCGCCGGCGAGGGCGTCGATTACCGCCACGCCGACGACGCGAGCTTCGACGCCGAACTCGACATCGAGCGCCGGATCAAAGACGCCGTCCAGGGCGGGTAGGCGCGAGTCAGACGGCGGTAGGGACGAATCAGACGGCGGCGCGCTCGTCGCGGCGCGCTGAGCCCTGCGCCAGCGAGCTCACGAACTGCTCGATCTGCTCGCGGCTGAAGCGCCGCTGACCGCCGGGAGTCCGGTAGGAGTCGAGGTAGCCCATATCCGACCAGCGCCGGATGGTGCCGAGCGAGACGCCGAGTGCCCGCGCGGCCTGTGAGGTGGAAAGCCCGAGTGGGCTGGGGGTGACTTCGTTCATGTTCTCAATTTCGTGCGTTTTGCCCAGGTTCGTGAAGCTCATGCATCTTTTGCACAACCTTTGTCCATAAACACACGTCAGCCCGAGGGGATGCGACGATGGATGGGTGTCGGAGATCACGACTCGGGGCCCGATGAGGCTCAGGCTCTATCACCATCCCGACGGCGCTCGCGTGGCCTATCGCGAGACGGGGACCGGCCCAGGCCTCGTACTCCTGCACTCGCTCGGCCTCTCGCACCGGGAATGGGAGCCGATCGTCGAGCCTCTGGCGGGCCGCTTCCGGGTGATCCTCCCCGATCTGCCACTGCACGGGGACTCCGAGGACCGCCCTCGACACCCCTATACGGCGGACTGGCTGGCGGAGGTCATCGCCGGGTTCTGCCGCGAGGTGGCCGGACCCCGGCCGCTCGTGGCGGGCCACGACATCGGTGCTGAGCTCCTCCTGCGGGCGGTCACCACGGGCCAGCTCGATCCGGCACGGATGGTGCTCATGCCCAATCGGCTGCATCGTCGCGACGAGTTCGCCGTCAAGCGCGCGGCGTGGCGTGGTGCGTGCCGCGCCGCGGCCCTCCCCGGCCTTGACCGGATAATGGCCTACGGCGCAAAGCTCGTCTTCCGCCCTTCGCTCGGTGAGCGGCTCTCGGCGCAGCACAGCCCCGCCGCCCGAGACCTGATGAGGCACGCGATGGCCGACGTCGGCGGGAATGGCAACCTGGCGCGCTCGTGGGCGAAGTTCGTCCGCCGCTGGCCCGTCGATGCGCAACGCGACCTGCTCGACGGATACGCGAGGATCCAATGCCCGGTCCTCCTGCTGTGGGCCGAGGAGGACGCCGCGCACCCGCTCGACGGCGCCCGGGAGGCGCTCGATCTCCTGGGCGACGCCCAGCTGCGCACGCTTTCGGATGCGGGCTTTCTCATCGCCTACGACGATCCCGTCGCCCTCGCGCGGGAGCTGATCGCGTTCTGCGGTTGAGACCCTTGGAGTAGCGTTCTCTCCGACGAAGCGAACAGCGAAAGGACACTGCGATGGGCGTGCAGGAGAACGAGCAGCTGTGGGGTGGCGAGACGACCAAGGCGGTGGCCAACTTTCCCGTCTCGGGTGAGCCGGTCCCGGCCGGGGTCATCCACTGGCTCGGCCGGATCAAGGCTGCGGCCGCGCGCGTGAACGCCGAGCTCGGCCTCCTCGACCCCGAGCTCGCCGAGCGCATCGCCGCCGCCGGCGACCGCATCGCGGCCGGGGACTTCGACGATCAGTTCCCCATCGACGTGTTCCAGACCGGGTCGGGCACCTCCACGAACATGAACGCCAACGAGGTGATGGCAACCCTCGCGGGCGAGGGCGCGCACGCCAACGACCACGTGAACATGGGTCAGTCATCGAACGACGTGTTTCCCTCGGCCGTCCATCTCGCCGCGCTCGACGAGGCGACGAACGACCTGATCCCGGCGCTCGACGAGCTGGAGGCGGCGCTGACCGAGAAGGCGATCGAGTTCCACGACATCGTCAAGTCGGGGCGCACCCATCTGATGGAC
>DATCEM010000450.1:0-2610 GCA_036510175.1 Solirubrobacteraceae bacterium
CGACAGCGTGCCGTAGGTGTCCTGCGCGCCGATCGGCTCGCTCGCCTGCAGGCACACCGGGCCGCTGTCGAGCCCCGCGGTCAGGCGCATGATCGAGACGCCGGTCTCGGCGTCTCCCGCCATGATCGCGCGCTCGATCGGAGCCGCGCCGCGCCAGCGCGGCAGCAGGGAGGGATGGACGTTCAGCAGCTCGTACTCGGAGAGCAGCGGCTCCTTGATCAGCGCGCCGAACGCGCACACGCAGATGACGTCCGGGGTGGCCTGGGCGATGCGGGCCCGGGCGGCCTCGTCGTTGACCGATTCGGGCTGGTCGAGATCGATGCCGAGCGCCCGGGCGGTCTCGGCGACCGGCGGTGGCGAGAGACGGCGCCCGCGTCCCCGCGGGCGGTCCGGGCGCGTGAGGACGAGGACGGGCCGGTGCACTGAAGCCGCGAGCCGCTCGAGCACGGCGGCGGCGAAGTCCGACGTGCCGAGGAAGACCGGTCGAGCGGGGGGTCCGGACGCTGCGGCCACCCCGGGCTAGGCCGCTTCCTGGGCTTCCCGCAGCGCTCGCACCGCCTCCTTGCGTTGATCGCGGGAGGTGCGGTCGAGGATCAAGACACCGTCCAGGTGGTCGATCTCGTGTTGGATCACCCGCGCTTCGAGCCCCGTGGCCTCGATGACGATCTCCTCGCCTCGCTCGTCGCGGGCGCGTATGCGGACGTGAACGGGGCGCTCGACGTCGACGTGCACCGAAGGGAGGCTCAGGCATCCCTCCTCCATGATCTCCTCCTCCCCACCCTTCCACTCGATCTCGGGGTTGACGAGGGCGATCACCGGCGAGTCCTGCTGGACCCGGTACACAAGCACGCGGTGAAGGAGGCCGACCTGGGTCGCCGCCAAGCCGACGCCGACCGCCTCGATCATCAGCTCACCCATCCGCTCGAGCTCATCGGTCAATGCCTCGTCGAAGCGCTCGACCGGTCGTGCCCGGGTGCGCAGGACCGGGTCGCCGAACTTCCGGATCTGGGCGAGCGCCGCCGCCCGCCGGGCGGCGACCTCGGGATCGACCGGAGGCTCGACGTCCTCGTCGGGCTCGAGCTCTTCTTCGTGCTCGGCGTCGGGTACTTCGTCGCTGCGCTCTATGGCTTCCTGCTGCTCAGACATACATCTGGAGTCTAGGGAGGGGTCGGCGCGAACGACGTGGACGCTTTTGACCACCGTATGGGTGGTCAAAAGCGTCCACGTCGTTCGGCCCGCCGCCCCTACTGCGGGTCCACGTCCACGCTCACGTTGACCCCACTCTTCGCGCGCCGGCGGGTCAGAGCGTCGACGGCGCTTCCCACGGCGGCGATCGCCGCCTCGCGATCTCCGGCCTTGACCACGAGCTGCGATCGCGCCCGGCCGCGCAGGCGGAAGAGCGGCGCGGGGCCGAGGACCTGGGCGTTCGGGGGGGCGATCAGGGCTCTCAGCTCGGCGGCGGCCTCGTGGGCGCTGGCGGCCTCGGGGGAGGAGCAGACCACGCGGATGAGCGAGGAGAACGGCGGATAGCCGAGCGCCCTGCGGCGGGCGAGCTCGCCGGCGAGGAAGCCCTCGGAGTCGTGCCGGGCGGCGAAGCGGATCGCGCGGGCGTCCGGGGCGAGGGTCTGCACGAGGACGCGGCCCCCCGCATCGCCGCGACCGGCGCGACCGGCGAGCTGGGTGACGAGCGCGAAGGTGCGCTCCTCGGCGCGGAAATCGGGGAAGCGCAGGGTCTGGTCGGCGTCGAGCACCACGCCGAGGGTGACCTCGGGGAAGTCGTGGCCCTTGGCCACCATCTGCGTTCCCACGAGCAGGCCGGCGGGTGCGGCGTCGAAGCGCTCGAGCGTCCTCCCGGCGCCGTCCTTGGTGGACACGACATCGGCGTCGAGGCGGAAGACGGGAAACCCCGAATCGCCGAGGGCTTCGTCGAGGACGTGCTCGAGGCGCTCGGTGCCGGCACCGTGGCGGGCGAGCGTGGTCGAGCCGCAGTCGGGGCAGCGCTCGGGCACCCGCTCGCGGTGGCCGCAGTGATGGCACGAGACGGCACCCGCCGCGAGATGAAGGACGAGCGCGACGTCACACTCCGGGCAGGTCCAGACCCGTCCGCACGAGCGGCAGGAGAGGAAGTTGGACCAGCCGCGGCGGTTGAGGAGGACGATCGCCTTGCCTCCCGCGCGCCGGACCTCGGCGAGCGCCGCGTGGGTCTCCGGATGCAGGGGCTGGGACCGCGTGCGCATGTCGAGGATCTCCACCGGCGGCAGCGGGCGGCCGTCGATCCGCTCGGTGAGGCGCAGACGGGCCATGGAGCCGAAGCTCTCGGGCCGTGGCGTGGCGCTGCCGGCGAGCAGTACGGCGCCGTGGGCGAGGCTCCGCTCCTCGGCGACCATCCTGGCGTCGTAGCGGGGGTCGCCTTCGTGCTTGTAGGAGGCCTCGTGCTCCTCGTCGACGACGATCAGGCCGATGTCGGGCAAGGGCGCGAAGACCGCCGAGCGCGGCCCGACGCAGACCCGCGCCTCGCCGCGGGAGAGCCGGAGCCACTCGTCGTAGCGCTCTCCCCGCCCGAGCGAGGAGTGCAGGACGGCGATGGTGTCCCCGAACCGGGCCAGGAAG
>DATCEM010000451.1:0-4208 GCA_036510175.1 Solirubrobacteraceae bacterium
CGCGAGGACAATGTGGCCGGCCGCCGCGGCGACCTCGGCGAGGAGCTCGGCACAGCTCGCCGCGGGATCCTCGACGACGTCGAGCCTGACGCTCATCGCGCTCCCGTCCCTACCGGGCAGAGGGTCAGTGCGCACCTCAGCGCCGGGCGGTAGGTCGGGTCGCGGAGCAGCGCCTGCCGGACTCCTTCGCCGAGGATTCCCCCCTCGCCGCGCGACGCGCCGAGGACCTTCCACGTCGACTCGGTTCCGTCCTCCGATCGCCGTCGCGCGCACAGCCCGCCGTACGCCCGATCCAAGGAGAGCGACCAGCCGTCGGGCACCGCCACGGTGACTCCGGTCAGCCCTGGCACGAGCTGATCGGAGCTGTCGAGCTGAATCTCGACGTCATGGTCTTGCGCATGGAGGAAGCCTCGCAGCTCCCCACCGGGGGCGTCGGCGCCCGCCGATTCTCCGCCGCGGGGACTCAGCGGCGCCGCCTCCCAGCCCAGCCGGGAGGCAAGCCACCCAGCGAGCAGCATCGCGCTCGCGGTCGAGGTCGCCTGATGGCGGGCGGCAATGAGTCCGACCTGCCGGAGTAGAGTCCGGCGTTCGGGGGGATCGAAGGTGGTGGCCAGGCGCTCCCGCCATGGCGTCGTGCGCAGCCACGCGAGGTCGACCACATACACGGACTCGAGCAGCTCGGCCGCGCGCTCGAGCGCGACCGAGGGCTCGGACTCGCCGTCGGAATCGAGGAGGATGACGTCGGTGATCGCGAGCAGCGACCGGACCGCCTCGAGGTGCCCGTGGGGACACCAGAGCATGGTGGGGATCTCGGCCGCCCTGACCGGATCGACCACGCTCTCCAAATCCGCCAGGTGCGTCTCGCCGAGGTCGATCTCGACCTGCTCGAGGATCACCCCGAGCCCGTCCCCCGTCGGCTCCTCGTAGCTCATCACCACGCGGGCGTCGATCGTCGTGCGTCCCGGCTCGACCGCGCACAGGACCGTGCGCGATGCGTGGTAGCGCCCGACGCGCTCGAGGCGGTTGGCAATCTCGCCCTTCCACGAGCGCTCGACGACGACGACAAGGTTGAGCACGCGCGCCGGTACGAGCGCGTGGTTGGCCGCGTGCCGCTCGCGCAGGAGCTCCCGAAGCGCGGCGTCGATGGTGTCGGGGGTCGTGTCCCGCTCGCTCCAGACGTCCTCGCTCAGAGCCGCCTCCAGGCATGGCCGGGGTCGAGCACCGCATTCGCCTCCCGCGGCCCCTGGGAGCCCGACGGGTACCTGGGGATCGGGCTCGTAGTGTCCCCTTGCCACGCGGTGAGGATCGGATCGATGATTCCCCACAGGGCCTCGACCTCGTCGTTGCGGGTGAACAATGTCGCGTCGCCGCGCATGGCGTCGAGGATCAGCCGCTCGTACGCCTCGGGTGACTGGGAGACGAACGACGTCCCGTAGTGGAACTCCATGTTCACCGGGCGGATCCACATTCGCGTCCCCGGGATCTTCGCCCCGAACGAGATCGAGACCCCCTCGTCGGGCTGCACGGTAAGGACGATCTCGTTGGGCTGCACGCCGACCGACCCTTCGCTCTGGAGCGCGAGGTGGGGCACGGGCTTGAGCCGAACGGCGATCTCCGTCACCTTGCGGGCCAGGCGCTTGCCCGTGCGCAGGTAGAACGGTACCCCCGCCCAGCGCCAATTCGAGATGTGGAGACGGAGCGCGGCGTAGGTCTCGGTCCGCGAATCGGGCGCGACGCGGTCCTCCTCGAGGTAGCCAGGGACGGGGATACCGGCCTGGACGCCGGCGGCGTACTGGGCGCGCATGGCCATGTTGGCTACGGCGTGGGGATCCGGCGGGACGATCGCCTCGAGCACCTTGAGCTTCTCGTCGCGCAGCCGGTTGGCCTCGAAGGCCGTGGGAGGCTCCATGGTGAGCAGCGCCATCAGCTGGAGCATGTGGTTCTGGACGAGGTCGCGTAGCGCGCCGGCGCCCTCGTAGTAGCCGGCGCGACCTTCGATCCCGAGGTCCTCGGCGGCCGTGATCTGCACGTGGTCGACGTAGTTGCGGTTCCACACGGGTTCGAACAGTGCGTTGGCGAAGCGGAACGCCATCATGTTCTGGACCGTCTCCTTGCCCAGGTAGTGGTCGATCCGGAACACCTGCGACTCGTCGAACACCTCGAGCACGTCGACGTTCAGCTGGCGTGCCGAGGCGAGGTCGTAGCCGAACGGCTTTTCGATGACCACCCGGGTGTCTCTCCCCTCGCCGGCCTGATTCAGGCCCGCTTGGCCGAGCTCGCGAATGATGACGGGGAAGAACTGGGGCGCGGTCGAGAGGTAGAACACGCGCGAGAGCGGATAACCGGCATGCTCGTCGAGCTCCTCCAGGATGCGACCGAGCTCGGCGTACACGCTTTCGTCGTCGAATACGCCGGAGATGTAGCGCATCTCCTCGAGCAGTCCGTCGAGCACCGGCGGGTCCGGCTTGGTGCGCGAGAAGCGCTGCACCGACGCTCGCGCGATCGCCTGGAACTCCTCGTCGGCGTGCTCGGAGCGCGACACGCCGACGAGCTCGAAGCGCTCGGGAAGCGCACCCTGATGGGCGAGGTTGTAGAGCGCAGGGAGCAGCTTGCGGTGGGCGAGGTCGCCCGTGGCGCCGAAGATGACGAGCGCGGTCGGATGGACGGGCAGCCGCTCGAGCCCCTCGACGAGGGGGTTCTCCTCCGTCACGGTCATCGCTGCGCGGGGCGCGGCATCAGGCGTCGTCGAGTACCCGGGGCAATCGGGCGGTAAGCGACCGAACCGCCGCCACCAACTCCGCTTGCGTGCCGTCGCCTTCGAGCTTCACACGCTCGGCCGGCAGGCCGTGGTCGCGTAGCGTCTGCAGGTCCCCGGCCGCCTGACCGGCGATCATCGTCCCGAAGGTGATGCCGGCGCCCGGGATCTCGAGGTCGCCCTCGGGGTCGCAGACAAGCTGGAGAAAGCGCCCGACCGGCGCGCCGCCCTTGTGCAGCTGTCCGGTCGAGTGCAGGTAGCGCGGGCCGTAGCCAAACGTCGTGGCGGCGCCGGTGGCCGTGCGTAGCGCGTCGCGCAGCTCGGCGATCGCGGCGCCGAGGGCGGCCGAGGGCGGCAGGTAGCCGAGGATCGCGATGTAGTGCGGCGGCTTCGCGTCGTGGAGCAGCGCCCGCAGTGCGTCGTCATCGGCGAGCGCGAGCTCGGGCACGCCCGCCTGGAGTACGCGCTGGGTGTTGTCCTTGGCCTCCTGGACGTTGGGCTGGTCGAATGGATTGATCTCGAGCGCCCATCCGGCGACGGCGGTGGCGAACTCCGAGAGGAAGAAGACGCGCCCGAGATCCGCCGCGCCGTGCGTGGCGAGCGTCAGGGTGGGGTGCCCGGCCGCCGCCAGCGCCTCCAGCTGCTTGTCGAGCTCCTCGTCAGGCGTATCCGCGTTGCGCAGATAGATGAACACGCGATCCTCGCCGTAGGCCTCCGGCGACCCCAGCGGCTCGTCGACGACCGGGATGATCCCGCGGCCCCGCTTCCCCGTCGACTCGGCGATGAGCTGCTCGGCCCACAGCCCGAAGCTCTCGATCGGCTCCGAGACAACGAATGTGAGCTTGTCGCGGCCCTGTAGCGCGAGCTCGCTGAGGACGGCACCGAGCCAGAGCCCGGAGTTCGAGCGGCTGGAGTCGTAGTGGGCGCATGACTGCTCGGCGACCTGGCACCGGTGGAGCAGCGCCTCGATGCTCACCCCCATGAGCGCCGCGGGCACGAGACCGAAGTACGAAAGCACCGAGTAGCGCCCGCCGATGTCCGGCGCGTTGACGAAGCAGCGGCGCAGGCCGCCCTGGCTTGCCACCCGTTCGAGAGGGCTGCCCGGGTCGGTGATCATCGTGAACTGGCGTGCCTGTGCCTTCATTTTGAAGTACCGGTAGTGCGCCAGCGTCTCAATCGTCGAGCCGGACTTCGAGGAGACGATGAACAGGGTGTTGGAGAAATCGAGCGACGCCTCGAGCTCGCGGATCACGTCGGGGTGCGTGGAGTCGAGAACGTGGAGCCTGAGTCCTCCCGGGAGATCGCCGAAGGAACGGCGGATCACCTCTGGGCCGAGCGACGAGCCGCCCATGCCCAGGAGGACGGCGTCGGTGAATCCCTCCGCGCGGCACTCTTCCGCGAACCTGTGCACCTCGGAGGCGTGCTCGAGCATGGGCTCGGACACGGTCAGCCA
>DATCEM010000452.1:0-3714 GCA_036510175.1 Solirubrobacteraceae bacterium
GACACCGCGCGCCTTCCCTATGGCGACCGCACGCAAACCGAGCTCCAGAGCTTCGCCATCGAGATCGGCGATCACCTGCTCGAAGCAGGGGCGAAGGTGCTGGTAGTCGCCTGCAATTCGGCCAGCGCGGCTGCCCTCGATGCCCTGGAGGCCCACCTCGAGCACCGACGCCTGCAGATCGATGTCATCGGCGTCATCCGCCCCGCGACCCAGCTCGCGGTCACGGGCAGTCGCAGCGGGCGGATCGGCCTGCTGGCGACCACGGCGACGGTGTCGAGCGGCGCCTATGAGCGGGCGGTGAGAGCGGCGGACCCGCATGTCCACCTGGAGAGCGTTGCCTGTCCGGACCTGGCCTCGATCATCGAAGCCGGATCGCCGTTTGAAGACGAAGTACTCGGGCTCGTGCGCGGGTACTGCGCCCCGCTGCGCGCTGCGGAGGTCGACCAGGTGATCCTCGGCTGCACCCACTATCCGCTGATCGCGCCGATGCTCCAGCGCATCGTCGGTCGCGGAGTCACGCTCGTCACCTCGGGCGCCGGCGTGGCGCGGAGCGTCGAGCGCGCGCTCGCAGCGCGGGACCTGCTCAACCCCCAGGCCGACGAGGGCGACTACCGCTTCCAGTGCACGGGCGATGTCGAGACCTTCAAAGCGCTCGGCACGCGCTTTCTCCAGATGCCCCTGGGAGAGGTCGCCCACGTCGAGCTCGCCGCCGCGGTGACGGCATGAAGGAGCGCAGCTACGGCCGGGGCCCCGACGATCTGCGCCCGGTGACCATCGAGCCCGGCTTCGTCCGCACCGCCACCGGCTCGGCGCTCATCTCGATGGGGGAGACGCGGGTGATCTGCACGGCCTCGGTCCAGAACAACGTGCCGCGCTGGCTCTCGGGCTCGGGCCGCGGGTGGGTCACGGCCGAGTACGGGATGCTGCCCGCGTCGACCGGCGAACGCAAGCAGCGCGACATCACCAAAGGGCGCCCCGACGGCCGCTCGGTGGAGATCCAGCGCCTGATCGGACGATCGCTGCGGGGGGTCGTCGACCTCACCGCCCTCGGCGAGCGGGCGATCTTCATCGACTGCGACGTGCTCCAGGCCGACGGCGGGACCCGCTGCGCTTCGATCACCGGCGGCCTGGTGGCGCTCCGGCTGGCCTGCGAGCGCCTGCTCAGCGAGGGCGTGATCGAGCGCTCACCTCTGATCGGGACCGTCGCCGCCGTATCGTGCGGGATGGTCGACGGCGTCGCCCTGCTCGACCTCGACTACCCCGAGGACTCGGCCGCCGAGGTCGACGCCAATGTCGTCATGACCGGCGACGGCGGCCTCGTCGAGGTGCAGGCCACGGCCGAGCGCACGCCCCTCTCGCGCGCCCACCTCGACGACCTGCTCGCCCTGGCCGCGCAAGGAATAGAGCAACTCCGGGCGGCGCAGGACGAGGCGGTCGCGTCCTCGGTTCCGTAGCCGTGCGCAGGTTCTCTGATTGGGGGCTTCGCCCCTGTTTGGGGCGCTTCGGGCCCGGGGACCTTCGGTCGGCGGCCTCGGGGACCTCCCAACCTGGCGCCGAAGGTCCCTTGGGAGTTCGCCTGGCGGCGAACATCCCGGCGGCGGCCCCGGCCTTCTCGGGTAGCGCTGAACACAAGCCATGACCGACCTCGTACTCTCGACCCGCAATGCACATAAGCTGCGCGAGTTCGAGCGCCTGCTCAGCCCCCACCACGTGCTCGCGCTCCCGGACGACGTCGTGCTGCCGCCCGAGGAAGGGGAGACCTTCGAGGCGAACGCGCTGCCCAAGGCGCGTGCCGCCGCGGCGGCCACGGGGGCCGTGGCCATCGCCGACGACTCGGGCATCGAGGCGGCGGCGCTCGGGGGTGCCCCGGGCGTGTACTCGGCGCGCTACGCGGGCCCGAACGCCAGCGACGAGGAGAACCTCGCGAAGCTGCTGAGCGAAGCCCCGGCCGGGAGCGCGCTTGCGTATGTTTGCGTGATCGCCTACGTCGACCCGGAGACGGGAGAGGAGCGGTGCTTCGAAGGTCGTTGTACGGGGCGGCTCGCCGCGGAGCCCCGCGGCGCCGGCGGCTTCGGCTACGACCCGGCCTTCCTCCCCGACGACGATCACCATGACCAGGACGGCGCCCGCACGATGGCCGAGCTCAGCGACGACGAGAAGGACGCGATCAGCCACCGCGGCCGGGCGGCGCGAGAGCTCCTGGCATGGCTGGCGAGCTGAGCGCTGCCGAACCGGTCGTGGTGGTCAAGCAGCGCGCCGCCGCGCTGTCGATCGTCTCTAATTCGACGCTGATCCTCCTCAAGGTGGCGGCAGGGACGATCACCGGATCGGTGGCGATCCTCACCGAGGCCGTCCATTCGAGCATCGACCTCGTCGCCTCGATCGTCGCCTTCTTCTCCGTACGTAAGGCCGGGGAGCCCGCCGACGAGGACCACCGCTACGGCCACGAGAAGATCGAGAACGTCGCCGCGGCGATCGAGGGGATCCTCATCCTGGTGGGCTCAGGAGCGATCGCCTTCCAGGCCGTTCATCGTCTCCTCAATCCCAGCCACCTGCACACGCTGGGCTTCGGCATCGCCGTCGTCGCGGTATCGATCATCGTCAATCTCGTCGTCTCGAGCACGCTCGGCAGGCGGGCGCGCGACACCGATTCGCCCGCGCTGGAGGGCGACGCCGCCCACCTGCGAACCGACGCCCTGAGCTCTACGGCGGTGCTCCTCGGCCTCGGGCTCGTCGCGCTCACCGGGGCGACGTGGATCGACCCCGCGGTGGCGCTGGCCGTGGCCGCGGTGATCCTCATCGCCGGCGTGCGCATCCTCCGCGGCTCGTCGAGGGCCCTTGTGGATCATGCCCTTCCCCCGGACGAGGTGGACGAGATCCGCCGGGCGATCGAGGCCGTGGGCCCCGAGGGCGTCGTCGGCTACCACGAGCTGCGGACCCGGCGCGCGGGGTCGCGGCGCTACGTCGACCTGCACGTCCAGTTCCGAGCGGGGACCACGCTCGAGGACGCCCACCGCACGGCGCACGAGCTTCAGGATCTCATCGGTGAGCGCCTCCGCGGCGCCGACGTGCTCATCCACCTCGAGCCCGAGGATCGCGTCCGGCCGGGCGACGAGCTGGCTAGCGTAGATTGATCGCGGCCGAGACCGCGACCGCCAGCGTCACCCCGGCGTAGCCGTAGTACTTGTCGAGCGCGAGCACCAGCACCGCGATCAGGCACGCGACCACGGTGAGGAGCCACGCGATCCGTGCCAGGTCCATGTGACCTATTCTCGCCGCTCGCGATGACAGCTGTGCTCACCCCCGAGCTGGCCCTGCAATATCTGGCCGAGCTCGAGCCCGCACTCGACGCCGTCGCCGTACTCGGACCCGGCGGCGCGGTGCTCGCCGGCGACTCGTCCCTGGCGGCGGGCGCGCACGGTCTCGTGACCGCGCGTGCCGCTCTTCACGCGGTGATCGCCCAGGTCCGGCCGGGCGCGCTCGAGGCGCTCGTCCACCACGACCTGGAGGCGGTGGCGCGCGAGCTGGGGTAAGGGGCGGGGGGGGTGCCGGGCGTCCGGGGCCCGCCACTTCAGCCCGCCGCGCCCCCCGGCGCGAACGCCATGACCTCGACCAGGTGCCCCGCGGGATCGTGGACGTAGGCCCGCGGTGAGCCCCAGTGCTCGCTGCGGGGGTCGACCTCGTGGCCGGCGGCCCGGAGCGCGCGGAGGGTCG
>DATCEM010000453.1:0-15161 GCA_036510175.1 Solirubrobacteraceae bacterium
CGAGGTGTTCGCCGCCGATCTCGCCGACCACGCCCGCAGCGGCCCGTGCACCGGCTGCGTCCAGCGCCACCTCCTGCCCACGCCCGTAGCGGCGTCGACTCGGCGGGCCGCGTGATGAGCAGCTTGCGGGTCAACTGGATCGCCTGCGAGGCGCACGGTATGTGCGCCGAGCTCCTGCCCGAGCGCATCACCCTCGACGACTGGGGCTATCCGATCATCGACGAGCGACCGATCGGGCCCGAGCTCGAGGCACACGCCCGCCGCGCCGTCGATGCGTGCCCGACGTTGGCCCTCGCGCTCGAGCGCGCCCGCCGGCGCTAGCCCCGTCACCTCGGCCCGCGGCGCGGGTCCGACGCTCGATGGTCCGAGTTGCCCCATGGCCATACTACGGCGATGCCGGACGTGCCCGAAGCCATGGAACGAGCGGCGGCGAAGCTCTCGCCGTCGCGTCTCGACGAGCGGCGGTTCCTGCTTCAGTACGTGCAGCCCGGGCTCGTCGGGCTCATCGACGGGACGCTCTCGACGCTCGCGCCGATCTTCGCCGCCGCGCTCCTCGCGGGGTCGCACTCGGCCCTGTTCGTCGGCCTCGCCACCGCTGTGGGCGCCGGCATCAGCATGGGATTCTCCGAGGCGCTCTCCGACGACGGCACCCAGACCGGGCGGGGCTCCGCCATTGCCCGCGGCATGGTCACCGGGGCGATGACCACGCTCGGGGGAACCTTCCACTCGCTGCCCTTCCTCATCTCCGACGTCCATACCGCGCTGATCGTCGCCGGGATCGTGGTGGCGATCGAGCTCATCGCCATCTCGCTCATCCGTAAGCGCTTCCTCAACGTTTCCCTGCGTGTCAGCCTGCTCCAGGTCGCTCTCGGCGGCGCGATGATCGTCGCCGTCGGCGTCGCGCTCGGGAGCGCGTAGCCCCTACTCGTCTCTCGGCGCGCGCGAGAGCGGGGCGGCCTCGTGCTCCTCGATCTTGCGCAGGGCGCTGCGGGCGGCGTGGTAGCCGCACATCCCGTGCACGCCACCCCCGGGCGGCGTCGACGCCGAGCAGATGAACACGCGCCCGTTCGGCGTGGAGTAGGGATCTCGCCGCGCCACGGGACGGGCGAAGGCCTGGGGGATGTCGGCCACCCCGCCGGTGATCGCGCCGCCGCGATAGTTCGGGTTGTGGCGCTCCAGGGCGGCGGGGCCCGTCGCGTGGCGGGCGAGAATGCGCTCACGGAAGCCGGGGGCGAAGCGCTCGATCTGGCGCTCGATCACCTCGGTGCGGTCGACCGTCGATCCCGCCGGTACGTGGCAGTAGGCGTAGCCGGTGTGCCGGCCCGCGGGGGCTCGGCTCGGGTCGAACTGGCTCTGCTGGACCACGAGCACGTAGGGCCGGTCGGGATGCTCGCCGCGCCCCACGGCGGCCTCGGCGGCGGCGATCTCCGCGAGCGTGCCCCCGAGATGGACCGTCGAGGCCTCGAGGCAGTGGGGATCCCTCCAGGGGATCGGCCCGTCGAGCGCCCAGTCGAGCTTGAACGCGCCCGGCCCGTAGCGAAAGCGCCGCAGCCGCTTGACGTATCCGCCGGGGAGCACCGGCTCGGCGACATCGGCGAGCTGCGCCGGGCTCGTATCGAAGAGGTAGACGCGGGCTGCGGGCAGATCGGCCATCGACCTCACTCGCGCACCCGTCTCGATCTCGCCCCCGAGCGTCCGCAGGTAGCTGGCCAGCGCGCGGGCGAGAGCCCCCGAGCCGCCCTCGACCACCGGCCATTCCTCGACGTGTCCGGTGATCAGGAAGAGCAGACCGACGGCGCCCGTGAGCGCCCGCTCGAGGTCCATGATCGCGTGCGCGGCGCACCCCGCGAACAGCGCCTGCGCTCGCGTGCCGGTAAAGCGCGCCCGGGCGAGGTGGGTCGCCGCGCGCAGCCCGGCGAGCCCGAAGCGCGTGAGCAGCAACGGGTGGCGGGGGAGGCTCCCGACCGGTCCGAGGACGTCCTCGAGCAGGCCGCGCGGGTTCCGCAGGTAGGTGGCGAGGAGCCGGCGGTAGGCCTCACCGTCGGCGCCCAGGTCTGCCGCGGTGCGCTCGAGCGAGCGCCAGAGCATCACGGCGGGCCCGTCGTCGAGCGGATGCGCGACCGAGGCCGGCGGGCGGATCCAGCGGAGGCCGTGCTCGGCCAGCGGGAGCGTTGAGAGGTACGGGGAGAGGATGCCCATGGGATGGGCGGCCGCGCAGACGTCGTGGGCGAACCCGGGGAGGGTGAGCTCGGCCGTGCGGATGCCGCCGCCGATCTCCTCCATCGCCTCGAGCACGAGGACCGACGCGCCGTCCTGCGCGAGCTTGATCGCCGCGGCGAGGCCGTTCGGTACGCTGCCCACGACGACGGCGTCGTGGGCGCTAGACACGGCTGAGCGCCGCTGCGCCGGAGCTCTCCCAGGGCTGGCGTCCGCGCAGCGCGTGCACGTCGATGTCGCCCTCGGCGAGCCTTCCCTTCTGCGCGTCGTGGATGCGGTAGTTCAAGGTGCGCCGCCCGAAAGGCTGCCCCTCGACCATGATCACCCGCAGCTCGCCGTCCTCGAAGCCGCACTGCTGCTGGACCGCGTGGAGGAACTCCTCGTCGTGGAGGTGCCCGTCGCCGAAGTTGTAGCCGAGGACCATGCCGCAGATGAGCTCACCGTCGGCCCACGTGTAGTCCTCGAAGGTGTCGACGGCCTCAGGGACGAGGTCCGCCAGCGCCCGGCCCTGGAGGTGCATGAGCCGCCAGCCGACGACCATGCTTGAGAGGCCCACCGCGGTGGGCCGGTCATAGAAGCGGGCGATCTGGTCGGGGACCCACGCGGCGGTCTTCTTGACCCGGTCGAGCTTGCGGTAGCTCTCGCCCTTGAACAGCCACACGCTGTAGGGCCAGTTGCCCGCGTAGTAGCGCATCGCCATGAGGAACGAGATTCGCTTGGGGAACAGGTTCCCGAGCACGGGAATGACGATGAGCATCACCGTGAGGAAGGCTGCCGAGGCCGGCGACATCGAGAAGATGCTCACGTGGGCGTGCCGCTCGAAGAGGAAGAACCCGCCGTAGGCCATCATCACGTTCCATTCGAGGGGCACGCCCGCCGGCACGTTGCTCGTGATGAAGGCGTGGAGGAACACCATCATGATCAGGCCGATCGTCGTGACCGTGCCGCCCTTGCCCAGAAAGAGCACGAGCGGCACTCCGAACTCGAGCGCCGCGCCCCCGTGGGCGATGTCGGCCATGCGCGAGGGGCGCAGATCGTCAGGGAAGCGCTTGTAGAAGCGCTTGCGCAGCCACGGCATCCGCGCCGTCATCGGAGCATTGCTGTTCATAACGCACACCACCGAGGTGAAGTGGGGGGTCAGCTTCGAGAACCCGGCCCAGAACCACAGCGCGAGCCACAGCGCCTTGGCCCCGGGAATCCAGTTCGAAGCAAGGGCGAAGAGTGTCACCGCGGTCCAGTAATGCTCGCCGCGGGCGCTGAGGAAGATCGTCTTGTCCGCGAGCGCGAGGACGAGATAGAGGACGACGATTCCCACCAGCAGGCCACCGGGAATCGCCTTCGACACGAGCGCGCCGATGAGCAGCGCGTTGACCGCCGCGTAGAGGAGAACGTCGAGCCAGGTGCGTCGGTAGCCGCCGAGCACGGGAAACGCGGCGAACAGCGGCCGCTTGATCGTTCCCGGCCGCAGGAAGTGCAGGAACGCGGTGAACGGAGGCAGGTAGCGCGCGGTCAGCGGCCCGCTGCCGCAGCCGAGACCCAGGCCCTCGAAGAGCATGCTCCACAGCACCGCCTTCTGAAACGCCGGCTTGGCGAGCCACCAGTGCCCGATCGTCCCCAGGTTCCCGAGCCCGGGCGTGAAGCTGCAGAACAGCCACCAGCCCGCGAGGTAGAGCCCGATCTTGAGCGTGTAGAACAGGTACACCGCCGAGGGCGACCCCCAGCCCTGCAGCGCGTAGCCCTCACACGCCATCCGCGCGCGCTCGGCGAATGGCTTGCGCGCCCATTCGAGCGCGTCGAACGCCGGCACGACCGGTTTCATGAAGCTCACGTGCCTCTCCCTCTTCTCAGTCCGCGACGTGCAGCGCCTTCCCCATCAAGCCTACGCCCGCCCGCGGGTATGGTGAGAAGTCGTGCGGACATCGACGCCGCCCGTAGCCCCGCTCCCGCCGCCCGCGCCCTGAGTGATCGCGATGGGCGACGGAACCCGTCCTACTCGGCGGCGCGGTAAGCCAGATGGAGGACGCCGCTGTCGTAGGACTCGGACTGCGCGAGCGTGAACTTGGTGGTGGGGCTGCCGTCGAGGAAGAGCCGCTCGCCGGCACCGAGCGCGAGGGGGTATACGAAGAGGTGCAGCTCGTCGACCAGGCCGTCGGCGAGCAGAGCGCGAACCAGAGTGGCGCTTCCGCTCACGTAGAGGTTGCCCTCGAGGCGGTCCTTGAGCTCGGCGATCGCCTGCTTATCGTAGGGGCCGAGGATCGTCGAGTTGTTCCACTCGGCGCTCTGGAGCGTCGCCGAGACCACGTACTTCGGCGAGTCGTTCATGAACGGCGCCCCGGGGTCGTCCTCGGCGGTCCGGCCCGACCACGCCGGCGCGAACATCTCGAAGGTATTCCGTCCGAGCAATAGCCCCGCGCACGATCCCATGATCCCGCCGATCGCCTCACCCATCTTCGGATCGAAGGCGTAGTCCCGCGCCCACATCGGGGCCTCGATGACGCCGTCGAGGGTGATGAACTCATGTACGAGGATCTTGCTCATGGTGATCTCCTTGCCGGTGGATCTGGTCGTCGCCAGCGGATGTTCGATAACCCAGACCGGTCAAGGGCGCAGAAGTCATCGGCGCACACGGAGCGCCCGTCGCCGAGGCTGCGCGGCTCACCGCTCATGCCAGGCCGATCAGCGCGGGAATGTCCGCCAGCGAGCGCAATATTTCCGCTCCGGCGGCACGGAGTGCGGCCTCGTCGGCATCGGCGGCATACCCGAGTACGCGCATCTCCGCCGACCGGGCCGCGTTCACGCCGATCGTCGTGTCCTCGACGACCACGCAGCGATCCGGCGCCACGCGCATGACTGCGGCCGCGTGGAGAAAGAGGTCAGGATGCGGCTTTCCCCTGGGTACGGAGTAAGCGGAGAACACCGCGTTCTCCCCGAACAGGTCACGTAGCCCCGTCAGTCCCAACGTGAGCTCGGTCTTCTCGAGCTTCCCCTGCGTGGCGACGCACACCTTCACGCCGGCCGCCTGGAGCGAGCGCACGACGGCCGACGCGCCCGCGATCGGCTCCAGCCGCCGTCGGAACTCGGTGACTCGGTCACGCTCGTAGGCCTCGATGAATCCGTCCGGGAGTGGCGCATGCAACCGGGCCTCGGCCTGGGCCACGACATCGCGCAGAAGCAAGCCCTTGTAGTCGCGCAATGCCTCGGCCGTCGAGGTCTCTAGTCCCACGGCGCTCAGCGCCCGCGCGAGAACCTCATTGGAGATGGCCTCGCTATCCACGAGCACTCCGTCGCAGTCGAAGATCACGAGCTCCGGAACGTCCATTCAGCCTCTCGACCGCGTCTGAAAACGTCGCGGCGACGCCCGATCGCCACCGCTCGGACGATAACCGAAGTCCGCTGAGGACGATCCTCGATCGAGATCGCCAGCGCGCTGTCGGCATTCGTCTACTGAGAAGTCAACCCGACACCCGGCGGGTAACGCGCTCCGCGAGCACGCGGTATTGGCCAGCCATCCGTCCGCTCGTGATGTCCGCCGGACGAGGAATGACCTGCGGTTCGCCGATGACCTCACCGCATGAGAACTGGTCGCGCGTCAGGTCGATCTCGACGCCGCCGCCCAGCCGGTTCCAATAGTGGAGCCCCTGGCGAGAGCCATCTTCACGGCGCACTTCAGCGAGGAGCAGCTCGCCTCCGAGTAGGTCTTGCAACACCAAAGCGGTGACTCCGCATTGCCCCCGAGAGGGCTCCTCCGGCGACCAGTCCGCCGCGTCGGCAGGGTCGCATGTCTCGAGCGACCAGCAGGAACGAACCAGCTCATCGATCTGCGCCAGAGATCTCAGCAGCACGCCGCTAGCGTGCCAGATCGTGAGGGGATGGCACCGCAGCCTCGGCTTCATATTGCGCGGGTGACCGTCCTACGAGCGCTTGGAAGTCGGTGATGAAGTGCGCGTGGTCGAAGTAGCCGAGTTCGAGGGCGAGGCGTGTCCAGTCCGTACCTCATTCTTCCAAGACCCTCGAGCTCGTTTGCTCTACCGTCGGGACAATGACCACCCAATACGCAACAGCGAACTTGAACACGGCCGAGGACGTCGCCCCCAAATACGGTATGGGCGAGATGGGCGAAGCCCGCTTCATCCGCAGTGCGCTTGGAGCCGAGCGCATCGGTCTAGGCCACTACCGCATGAACCCGGGTCGCCGGGTCGGCTTCGGCCACCGCCACACCGAGTCCGAAGAGATCTACGTCGTCCTCGCCGGCTCCGGGCGCTTCAAGGTCGAGGACGACATCTTCGAGGTGGCCACCAAGGACATCGTCTACTGCCCGCCGGCGGCGATGCGCGAATGGGAGGCCGGGCCCGAGGGTCTCGAGCTCCTGGCCTTCGGTGGCCACGCCGAGAACGAGTCGGACATGCAGCCCGGATGGTGGACCGACTGAGATGCGACGCGACGCCTCGCGGCCCGGGCGCTGGTGCGTTGGCGAGTTGCTACCTCGCCACCGTGCGCGCGCTGCGCCCCCGCCCGAGGCCCCAGCTGATGATCCGCTCCGGGTAGATCCGGATCAGCGGCGTCGGGAGCGCGATCGCCTCGGCCCGCCCGCGAACCTCAATCGCCCGCGGAAGCCACGGGTCAACGCTCGCCAGATCGTCGATCACGATCGCCGCCCGCCCGCTGCGCGCAATATCGCGGAACTTCTTCGACCGCTCCAGATCGTGGCCGCCGACATCGATGGCGTCGCGCGCCGCGTTGTAGATCCAGGCGACGGGAACCACGTGCGGCGTCCCGTCCGCGCCGACCGTCGCGATCCGCCCCAGCTGGCGCCCGCCCGTCATGTAGCGAAGCTCCGCCTCTGTGAACACGCTCATCGCGTGGTCAGTCCGGTGTGGGGACGAGCGTCGTGATACCGAGTACGGCGACGCTCATGGAGACGGCGCCGACCAGGGTCAGGCTTCCATACCACGGCTTCGGCGAACGCGACTCCTGTCCGGTCATGTGCTCGCGATGTGCTGGGTGAGGAATTCGAGCGAGGCGTGCTGCTGGCTGGCGAAGAAGTCGCCGTCGTGGCATCCCGCCGTGAGGTCTACGGTCGCGTGCGCGGGTAGACGCCTGGCGAGAGCGAGGACTCCCGGATGGAAGGGGTCGTCGTCTCCGGAGGCGACGCGCACCGGTGTGTTGGCCAAGACGCGAGCGTGGGTGATGACGTCGTCTCGGGCGAAGTCCTGGGCGGTCGCGTAGGCGGAGGGGTTGGCGGCCTGTGCCTGCGCGTAGGAGGTCCAGACTGCCGGGCTGATGGCGGCGACGGCGGCGATGAGCTCGGGGTGCTTCTCGGCGAGCAGGAGGGCGCCGTAGCCGCCCATCGAGATCCCTATAGCTCCGATGCTCGCGGGTGCTCGTCCGAGGCCGAGCTGCCGGCACATGGGGATGATCTCCTCGATGACCATGGCCATCGGATCATCCCGAGGATGGGCGTTCCAGTAGAGATTGCCGCCGTCGGCCGCTACCAGCGCGGTTGGCGGCAGGCCGGACTCGCCTGAGCGGTCGGCGAGAGCCTTCGCGAGCGTCAGACCACCGAGCGTGCTCGCGTGGTTCCCGCCATCGGCGTGAAGGTAGACCCCAAGGGGAAGCCGGCTTCCCCGACGATGTCCCGGGGGGTAGGCGAGGGTATAGCCGACCTCTCGGTTACGGGCCTGGGAGAAGAACGCACCCGTGATCGTCGGTCCCTCGGCCCCGAAGGTCTCCCGCGGCACGCCAACCGAGCACGCACCGTCGAGCTCATCGAGCGTGTGCTTGCCCGGGAGAACGCCGTGGTCGACGAGCTCGAGGCCCCCGGCAACGACGGCGACGGCTCCCCCCAGGCCGGCGGCCAGGACTCGGCGTCGCGTCCAGCCACTCGAGGTCGACTTCTGCACTCTCAGGCTGCTCGTCGGCGGCTCGATCCGCCAACTGCTCGCCGCAGGGAATGAGAAGCCGCCACGAGCGCGACGGTGAGCAGCGCGAGGGCGAGCATGTCGATCGCTCCGACGCGGAAGAGGTTTTTCGGCCCGGGCCCACCGGATAACACCCAGCTGCCGGCACCAGCGACAAATGCTGCCATCACCCCAGCCGCGACCAGGGCCAGGCACGTCTCCCAGCGCTGCGTACGCTCACTGAGCTCCAACCGCCGCAGGGTGCGCAGTCCGCCGCCCATCACCGCCAGCAGCGCGAATGGGCTCACTGCCATCCACGCGATCTCACCCGCGGGGAACGATCTCAGCGCTCCCGGATGGGCCCAGTAGGAGGTGATCCACAGAGTGGCCGCCCACCCCAGGCGAGCCACCGACCCCGGCACCAGGTTCCGCCCGGCCCACGCATGACCGCCCGTACCCGGCCAGCCGGCACCGAAATGCCGGGAACCGAGGAGGAGCAGCACCGCTCCAGCGAAGCTCAGCACCAGCGGCCGCCAGATCGCGTCGGCGTTTCGGCGCAGCGCCCCGAGCAGCGCCCATGCGATGGGCCCTGCCGCCAGCGCGGCGATCAACCCGAAGCCGAGCAGCGCGCCGGACATCACGATCATCCCTGCCTTGGTCCCAGGCGCCGCCGGCGCCGACCACTGCCAGCCGATGGTCAATTGCGACCAGAGCGCGACGCCAACGACGAGAAACGCGGCCACCAACCCGGCGAGCGCTCCCAGGGCCGCCCTCGACCGTCGCTCCGGAGCGACCGCATCACCAACGAGACCGGCGAACGCGAGCCGTGTCCAGAGGCCATGGCCGACAACGTCGGCCGTCCGAACCGGCGACAGCGGGCGTTCGGCCATGTCATCCATGAGCAGCTGAGCGAGCTCCGGGCCATAGCGAGCCCGCCACGCGTGGGGGTACACCCGCACAAGCCGCTCCGCGCGACGCGCATCGGATCTGGACGCGCTCACGCCGTGCCCTCGCCGGACTCCAGGCGTCGCAGACCCACCTCGGCAACGCGCCGCTGATCCGCCAGATGCGCGCGAAGCGCCGTCGCGCCGAGCGCCGTGAGCCGGTAGGGGCGACGGCGATCGTGCGACTCGAGCGCCTCGATCAGCCCCTGGCGCTCCAACCGCGACAGCGCCTCGTACATCGTGCCCGGGGCCAGGCGGATTCCCGCGAAGCCCTCGATGTCCTTGGTCAGCCCGTACCCATGCTTATCCCCCTCGGCCAAGCTCGAGAGGATCAGCGTCGCCGGGCCCGCATACCGACCGAGGGCCGACAGCTCGGCCGGGTCTTGATCGCGGCGCTGAGGAGAAGAGGAGGTCACGCGGCATAGACTATATCGTCCACCGGTATATCGTCAACCAGAACGACGTCGAACACGCAACGAGCTGGTGGTGCGAGGTCATGGGTGGCCGAGCGGAATACACCGAGAAGCTCGGGGGCTACGAGCACATGCTCGGCCGGCACCTCGGGCTCGACATCACTCCCGCGCAGCGACTGCGCTTTGTCACCCTACTCAGCCGTGCCGCTGCGAAATTGGCTCGCTGGCACGGTAATCTTGGTCGATGATCGAGGGGGCGCGGGCGGGTGGGGGCAGGGACTTGGAGCCCGTAGCGCACCGTGCGGCGTGGATCACCTGGGGACTCGCGCTGCAGGCAATCGGCATCGGGATTCCTGTCACATCCGCGCTGCGGCGGGCGGACCGCGCCGGATTGCTGGGGAACGTCACGCACTACACCGTCCGACTCGTTTGGCACGAGATGCTTCGTAACCGTGCAGACGTGGCGCTGATCGTGCTCGGCGTCGTGCTCTTCGTCGCAGGCGGTGTGGTCATGGCGCGGCCCTTTATCAGGCGCAGGTCCACCCTGTTCGTCGCGGTTCCGCTGGCTGCAACATTGGGCGTCGCCGTCCTCGGGATTCTCGCGCTCGTTCTCGCCGCCCTGATCGCACTCGCCGGGTCCTCGGGCGACGCTGCTGGCTGGGAATCCGTGCTCAGCAGCTTCTCGTGGCCCGCGGGGCGCAAGCGCCGCAAATAGCAATCGCGCGGCCGACAGCAGCCACCAGAGATCCGGACGTTCATCGAGGCCATCGAACGGGTCGCGGCCGGTGGCACCGTGCTCGACCGTGAAGTTGTCATCTCCCTTGTCCGCGACCGTGACCTCGTGGCGTCCCCCGACGACGGGCTCGAGACGCTGACCAGGCGCGAGCGGGAGACCCTCGAGCTGATCGCGCAGGGTCGCACGAATGACTCCCCCGGGCAGCTCGGCGTCCGAGCACCGCGCCAGAGTCACCCGCAAGAAGGATCTGGGTCCTCCTGCAGGGGCAGGCAGGATCCTCCCGCGGGGTGTTTCGGCGGATGGCAGCGGCCCGTACGGTGCTGTCCATGACCGCACGCAAGGAAAACCTCCACCACGTGGAGCCGCCGAGGTCAAGGTAGATGGAAGCTGGCGCACGTTGACCTCCGTGGACGGCCCCGTTCCCGTACCGCCCTACGTGCGCCACGAGCTCAAGAACACGAGCGGTCGCGAGGCCCACGCCCGTACTAAGGTGCTCCCCGCAGGCCGGCTGCAGGAGTTCCTGGCCGAATCCGGATGGGCCGCTCGGGAGGGCCTGTACAACGCGCGGAACATGCCCACGAGTCTGCGCGGAGCGGTCTGGCTCGCGGCCTTCGCGCAGCGCTTCCGTGACGAGACCGTGGCCACATCACCACCGCCGGCGCTTGAGCGGATCGTCCTACCCGTACTCGCACGCTAGGAAGCGGGCAAGCGACAGCCGGACGGGGAACAAGATGGGTCGACGGTACGAGGGTCCGTCGTACCATCGGTCTGTGCGCCGCGCGGAGAGGTTGCGGCGGCTGCCGCGTTGCTCGAGTGACGCGCTTTCTGCGCCGCCGAGGCGCAGCGAGCATTCGAGAGCGACGACGGCCGGTAGCTTGGGGCGGACGCCTGCGGGAGCGACTAGCGTTCCCCGCCACCAATGCCGCGCTCGCGCAGAAGCTGGGCCACCTCGGGGCTGGGTGGCTTGGGATCGTCGGGCGTGAGACTGATCGTCTGCGTGGAGGCGCCGGCGTCGATCAGCGTTTGCACTATGGCGATCCAGTCGGGCGCCGGGCTGCGCCCTGGTTGGTCGCCGCTGCCGATGACGGCCCAATCCAGCGGTGCGTCGCCCCAGGTCCTGTCCGTCGCCTCGATGTCAGCCCCATGGTCGAGCAGGAGGCGAACGGTTTCGACGCATCCGCTGTAGGCAGCTGCGTGCAGGGCGCTGGCGCCGTGATCGCCACCTTGGACCTGAATCGGGATACCGAGTTCGAGCATGAGCTCCACCGCCCGCGTGTTGCCGACCTCGGCCGCTTCGACGATTGCCCCGCGCTCGGCGTCGGTCAGCTCGTCGAGCAGGCGGGGACGCTCTGAGAGGCAGCGGCGCGCTTGGTCTCGATCGGCGCGCAGGCAGGCCATCAGGAACCTGTCTGCCTGGGTGGCGTCATCCTCGGCGCCATGGCGCCGCAGAAGCTCGACGAGCTCGACCTGCGCTCGTGCCGTGGCCTGCCGGTAGGCGGAGCGCCCATCGGGGCCTGGCGCGTTCGGGTCAGCGCCGTGGGCCAACAGCAGCTCGAGCGCCTCCGCGCTACAGCCGCAGGAGACCGCATCCCACACCACAGAACATGGCTGGTGCTCGTCGTTGCAGTACCGGGGCGGGTCGGCGCCGGCTTCCAGCAGGATCCGCAGCCCCTCGACGTCGTCTGCGCTGATCGGCGCGGCGAGCGCCATCTCAGCGATTTCAGCCACGTCCGGCGTGTGGGCGATGAGCAGCCGCAGGCACTCGTGGTCGTCACCGGCGAAGCCGGCCAGATACAGGTCGTGGTCGCCGACGATTGCGCCGCGCTGCAAGAGCATCTCGATCAGCGCGAAGTTCACCGCACCGCCACTCGCGGTGGCCGTCGCGCACTCGAGCGCCGACCGGCCGCCAGGCTGCCCGCCGATCGTCGCGTTCGGGTCAGCGCCGCAGTCCAACAGGAGCCCGGCCACCTCCAGCAGCCCTTCGGCGTGCGCCGCGTCAACGCGGTGCCAGCGCGAGCCGCAGACCGCATGCAGTGCCGTCCACCCCGAATCGGCGTCGGGACGGGTGGCCTGTGCGGGCTCGCGCTCGAGCTCCTCACGGACACGTGCAGCATTGCCGAGGACCACCGCCGTGGCGAAGTTGTATCCCGCGATCTCGGGTGTATCGGCCAGGAGCCTCCAGGCCCGGCCCATCCGGCCTCGGATGCTCGCCTCGATGAACTGGCGCGCCTCCTCGGAAATCTCCTGCCTGCGCGCGTCAATCTCGTCCTTCAGGCGCGACCAACTCGGGAATCCGTTCTCGCGCGCGAGCGCGAGCTGGGCGGCGGCTAGCGTCAGCCGGTCAGACACCGCCTCAATACGGCTGAGCGCCGCGGAGTCGCCCGCCTGAGCGGCGCGCAGCAGATCCTTGGCCTGATGGCGCAGCTGGCCGAGGTGGGGATGAGCCGGAAGATTCGCCATGACGTCTCCTTATCGGCCTGCGGTCCGCACACCAGGCCCGAGGAGATCGTCACGATCGACATACGACCCTCAGAGGTGGACTCTGTCCTGTCCGCGGACCCGGAGGCGTCCTCTTACGCCCACGCAAACAGTAAACGATCCACCTCCCCCCGGGCGAAACGCCTCACGGCGCCCGGATCATGGCCGTGACACCTACACCATGCGTCAGACGCTGTACGTGCGGTAAAGATCAAGGCGGTATGGGAAGGCGCGCGTCATTGTTCGAGCAATCGTCATGGCGCGCGCCTAGCCCCAGAGCTCCTCGATCGGCACGTACGGTCCGCCGTAGCCGGCGCTCTGCAGGAAGGGGCTGAACGCGGCGATGGTCGCGCGATCGCGGTAGGCCGGTTCGGCCGGCGCGCCGATGACGGCGACCTCCTGGTCGTGGACGAGGTCGAGATCGGCGTTGGAGAACGGTTGTCCGGCGACGGACATGAAGCAGATCAAGTCGGGCGCGAGGACGATCGGGTGTTGCGAGCGCTCGGGCCAGGCGAGGATGTTCTCGTTCTGGTTGATGATCCGCATTAGCGCTCCGTCACTGCCGCGGATCGTGAGGACGCCGACATCGAACCCTCCCCCGGTCTGCTCCACGGACCCGACGATCTTCCCCACGGTGAGCAATTTACCTCCGAGTCCCTTTACGACGGCGGCGACTGGATCCTGCTTCGCCGCGAGCGCCTCGCGCAGCGCTGCTCCGAGCCGCCGTGCTGCCGTCGTCGTGCCTGCGATCACGGCCGGTCTCAGGGTCTTACCGTCCATCGCCCATAGGGCTGCGCCGGCGTCCTCGGTGAACGCGCCGCTCGAGATGATCTGGCGCATCGTCTGATCGGCGGTCGCAGCGTCGTGGCCGTCGAAGAAGACGCGCTGCGCATCGTTTGCGAGTACGACCGTCCCGAGCGGGGCCCCGCGGATCGCGAACGACGAGAGCTGGAGCGCGGGCACGGCGCGAGGCGAACCGGCCGCGTCGAGGATCGGGAAGCCCTTACTGGCCGCGACGGTCATCGGCAGGATCGAGTTGGCCGCCCCGAGCTCGGCCGGGAGCACATAGGAGAATGGAGTGCCCTGCATCGCGCTGAGCGCCTCGAACGCGCTGCTCGCGGCGTCATATGGGAAGCCGCTCGACGCCGCGTCAGGCGAGCCCACTCCCGCCGAGACACACGCAGTGGCCGCCGCCGGCATGGCCGATGGGTCCGCCAGGGCAACGGGCTTCCCGGCTGCAACGATCTCCTTCATCAGGCTCTGACCGAGGCTCCAGGGACCGCCCCCGCCCGCGCCGTACAGGCACGCACCGTTGACGATGTCCTCCAGGTCGGTCTCCGACAGGTTTACCTGGGCGGGTGCGTCGTTCATGCGGATGCCTTTCTGGCGATGGTCTGAGCCTGCTCGAGTAGCGCCCCGCGCAGGCGCTCGAGGTCGTCCACGAACGCGAGCTCGCGCCGCTCATGCGCGTCGGCGAGCGCTGCGTCGGCCGCCGCCAGGCCGTCCTGTGGCCGGCCTGCGGTCAGGTTGGCGTCGGCGAGGAGCACTCCGATGAGCGTGCCCGCGACCTTCATCCCGCCTGCGCGCATCCGCGCCTCGGTGGCGTTCAGCAGCTCGAGACCGGCCTCGACCTCGCCCAGCCTCGCGCGTGCCCACCCCACGATCAGCGAGCCGATCGCAATGTAGACGGGAAAGCCCTCGCTGCGGGCGAGCGCGACGAGCTCCTCGCCGGTCGCCAGCGCGGGCTCGGCGCGGCCGTCGCGGAAGTGCAGGAAGCCCAGCGCCTGGAGGACCATCGCCTCGCTGAAGCGGTGACCGACGGCACGGGCAGCCGCAAGTCCCTGCTCGGCCATCGTGCGCGCGCCGTCGGGATCGCCTCGCAGGGAGCGCGCCATCACGGCTGGGAACACCGCGGTGAACTGTGGATCCTGGGCGAACGAGCTCAGGTGGCTCGCGTGGCCGTCGTCGCGGACGCGACCCAGCACCTCGTCCAGATGTCGCTCGGCGCTTTCGAGATCGCCCGTCCAGAAGCGGGCATTGCCGACCATCAGGTGCGCCTGCACGAGCAGCTCCTCGTCGCCGACCGTCTCCGCCACGCTCAGCGAGCGCTCGGCCATCGTGAGCGAAGTCGCGTGATCGCCCGCGAACAGATAGAACGTCCGCAGCCCGAAGAGCGCTCGGAATCCCTCGCGCGTGGTCGCAGCTTCGCCGCTCAGCGCGGCCGCGTGGTCGTAGGCGTCCTTGGTCTCGGGCGCAGCCTGGCCATGGGTGATCATCCGGGCCGCGCCGAGCGCGAGCCATAGCCCGAGCTCCTCGCGGCGGCGGTCGCTCCCCTCAGCGATGCCCTCGGCGAGCACGAGACCCTCGCCGGCGTACTCCCCGGCCTCCCGGTACGTGCCAAGTCCGAGCGCCCGGTCGGCGGCGGCGCGCTCGTAGGTGGTGGCGTGATCGAGTGCACCCGCCTCCGCGTGGTGAC
>DATCEM010000454.1:0-3087 GCA_036510175.1 Solirubrobacteraceae bacterium
CACCGTGGCCGTCAGCGTGCGCAGCGCTCGCGGCGCCATCATCCCCCGTCGGCCCGCAGCCGGTATCCCGCTCCCCGCACCGTCTCGAGCGAGCGCCGTCCGAACGGGCGATCGACCTTGTCGCGCAGGTACCCGATGTACACCTCGATCACGTTCGAGCGGTTCTCGTAGCTCTGGTCCCACACGTGCTCGAGGAGATCGAAGCGGCCGACGACCTGGTCGGCATGGCGCATGAGCGTCTCGAGCAGCGAGAACTCCCGCGAGGTCAGCGAGAGCTCCACCTCCCCCCGCCAGGTGCGCCGGCTCGCGGGATCGAGCCGCAGATCACCGACCTCGAGCACGGTGGGACGGGGCAACGCCCCGCGGCGGGTCAGAGCGCGCAGGCGCGCGAGCAGCTCCTCGAGCGAGAAGGGCTTGATCATGTAGTCGTCGGCGCCGCTGTCGAGCCCGCGGATCCGGTCCTCGACGTCGTTGCGGGCGGTGAGCATGAGGGTCGGCGACCACACGCCCTCGGCGCGCAGCCGGCGGCAGGTCTCGAACCCGTCGACGCCGGGGAGCATGAGGTCGAGGACGATCGCGTCGTACTCGGTGGCCCCGGCGCGCTCGAGCGCGGCCTCGCCGGTGGCGGCGATGTCCACGCCGACGCCTTCGCTCTGCAGCCGCCGCTGGAGCAGGTTTGCGAGCTTGACCTCGTCATCGACCACGAGCACGCGCATGCCCGTATTGAACTACTTCAGCCGCTGACCACTGCTCGGAGCGATTCGCGCAGCGACCGACTGGTGATCGTCACCGCCGTCGGCTCGTACCCGCAGTGCGCCATGCAGTTCTCGCACCGGGGGTCGCGACCGCGACCGTAGCGCTCCCATTCCGTGGTCTCGACGAGCTCCTGGTAGGTCTTGGCGTACCCGTCCGCCATCAGGTAGCACGGGCGCTGCCAGCCGAAGACCCCGTAGCTCGGGATCCCCCAGGCCGTGCACCCGAAGTCGGTCTTCCCTTCGAGGAAGTCGAGGAACACCGGGCTGTGGTTCAGGCGCCAGCGTCGCCGCCGCCCACCGGCGAAGGCCTCGCTGAACAGCGCGTGGGTCTGCTCGACGCCGAGAAAGTGCTCGCCGTCGGGCGCCTTCTCGTAGGCGTAGGCAGGCGAGATCATCATCGCGTCGACCTTCAGCTCGTCGTTGAGGAAGTCGAGCACGCGGCGCACGGTGTCGGGCGTGTCGTGGGTGAAGAAGGTCGTGTTCGTGGTCACCCGGAAGCCCTGGCTCTGGGCGGCGCGGATCGCCGCCACTGCCTTGTCGAACACGCCCTCACGGCAGACCGAGGCGTCGTGGCGCTCCTTCAATCCGTCGATGTGGACGGCCCAGGCGAAGTACGGCGAGGGCTTGAAGAGCTCCATCTTGCGCTCCATGAGGAGCGCGTTGGTGCACAGGAAGACGAACTTCTTTCTCTGCACGAGCTCCGCCACGATGCGGTCGATCTCGGGATGGATCAGAGGCTCGCCCCCGGCGATCGACACCATCGGCGCGCCGCTCTCCTCGATCGCCCCGATCGCCTGCTCGACGGGCATCCGGCGCCGCAGCACGTGGTCGGGATGCTGGATCTTGCCGCACCCCGCGCATTCCAGGTTGCACTGGTAGAGAGGCTCGAGCTCAACGAGGAGCGGGAAGCGCTCGCGGCGCGCGAGCCGCTGCTTGGCGAGGTAGGCGCCGAGGCGAACGCTCTGACGTAGGGGTACGGACATGGGTCTAGGGCTCCCTTCGTAGCCGGGGCGGAAGCTTGAAATGCACGTCCTCTTCCGCCACCGTGCGTTCACTCACACTCACGCCGCCCAGGCCGTCGAGGGCCTGCACGACGTCGCCGACCAGGCTCTCCGGTGCCGATGCGCCGGCGCTGAGGCCGACCCGGTGGACGCCCACGAGCCAGTCCGGCCGGATGTCACCGGAGTCCCCGACGAGACGGGCGCGACAGCCGGCGCGCTCTGCGACCTCGACCAGGCGCTGCGAGTTCGACGAGTTCTCAGATCCCACCACGAGCACGAGCTCGCACTCCGCGGCGAGGGCGCGCACGGCGTCCTGTCGGTTCTGGGTGGCGTAACAGATGTCGTCCGAGGAGGGGCCGGTGAGCGCGGGAAAGCGCCGGCGCAGGGCCTGCACCACGCTGGCGGTCTCGTCGACGGCGAGGGTCGTCTGGGTGAGGTAGGCGACGCGCTCGGGGTCGGCCGGAGCCAGCCGCTCGACGTCGCTCTCGCTCGAGATCACCTGCGTGCGCTCGGGCGCCTCGCCCACCGTTCCCTCGACCTCCTCGTGGCCCTCATGGCCGATGAGCACGATCTCGTGACCGGACTCGGCGAAGCGCCGGGCCTCGGCGTGGACCTTGGCCACGAGCGGGCACGTGGCGTCGATGACGTCGAGCCCGCGGGCGCTCGCCTGCCTGCGCACGGCGGGGGAGACCCCGTGGGCGGAGAAGATCACCGTCGCGCCGTCGGGAACCTCGTCCACCTCGTCGACGAACACGGCGCCGCGGCGCTCGAGCTCGCCGACCACGTGGGAATTGTGGACGATCTGCTTGCGCACGTAGACGGGTGCACCCCGCTCGGCGAGGACGCGCTCGACGATCTCCACCGCGCGCACCACGCCGGCGCACGACGCCCGAGGCGAGGCGAGCATGACCTCGCGCTCGCCGAGGGCCTCGGCCCACGCCTCCACGAGTGCGGAGGCGCCGCGCAGGGCGCGGTACGCGCGGGCCGCCCCGGCCACCGTGCGCAACGGGCGGTGCAACTCGTGGCGGTGGGTGTCGAGCACCACCCGCAGGGTGACCAGCGGCTGGGCTCGCGCGTCGGGGGCGAGCCATGCCGACTCCATGTCCACGGCGAGCGCGCCCGTGCGCTGGAGCGCCCGGCGCCGTTCGCGGACCACGAGCCGCTGGGTCGAGGCCACCGGGCCGACGCGGACGTTGAAGCCGCCGCGCCGCAGGTGGCCGGCGAGGATCGCGGGATCGGGGCACGGGGTCGTGCCCGTCGGTCCGCGCAGCTCGCTCGCGAGGACGATGTCGCCGGGCTCGAGCTCGGGGTCGAGCGCTCCACAGAAGCCG
>DATCEM010000455.1:0-4908 GCA_036510175.1 Solirubrobacteraceae bacterium
GCGGCCGATCGGGCACGGGCTATGAGCGCCTATGTCTTCGTGTCGGTGTCGGGCGGATCGCTTGGCCTGCTCGCCGGCGGCGCGCTGACCCAGGCCCTGAACTGGCACTGGATCTTCTTCGTCAATCTGCCCATCGGCGTCACCACGATCGCCCTGGGCAAGGCGCTGATCCCCGAGCAGGAAGGGATCGGCATCGAGCACGGAGTCGACTGGCTCGGATCGGTCCTCGTCACCCTCTCGCTGATGACCGCCGTCTACGCGATCGTGCAGGCGACGACCTACGGCTGGGTTTCATCCCAGGTGCTCGGCTTCGCTGCCCTCGCCGCTGCACTCATGGGTGCCTTCCTCAGCGTCGAAACGCGGATCGAGAATCCGATCATGCCGCTGCGCATTCTGCGCCTGCGCAGTCTCATCGGCGCGAGCGCGGTGCGCGGGTTCCTCGTCACCGGGATGTACTCCACGTTCTTCCTGGGCACTCTCTACCTCGAGCACGTGCTCCACTACAGCGCGCTGCGCACGGGCTTGGCCTTCCTGCCGTGGACGGTGACCGTGGGCATCCTCTCGCTCGGCGTCACCGCTCGCCTGGTCGCTCGCTTCGGTCCCATGCGCGTGCTCATCCTCGGCATGGCCACGGCGATCGTCGGCCTGGCGCTGCTCTGCACCACCGGGCTCCACACGAGCTTCTTCCCCACCATCTTCCTCGCCTACTTTGCCATCGGGCTGGGAATCGGCAGCGCCTTCATGCCCCTGCTGACGATCGCCATGGCCGACGTCCCGGCGACCGACGCCGGCCTCGGTTCGGGGATCACCAACGTCTCCCAACAGGTCGCCGGAGCGCTCGGTCTCGCCGTGCTCGGCACCATCGCCACCAACCACTCCAAGGCCCTCGAGGCCCACGGTCATGCGCTCGCCGGCTCGCTCGTCAGCGGCTATCACCTGGCCTTTGCCATCGGTGCGACGAGCATCGCGGTGGGAATGGTGACGGCGCTCGTCGTTCTCCGCCCTCGCACGCTCCCGGCGGTGGCCCTCGAGGTGGCTGACTCGGAGCCTGAGGGGTACGTGGTCTTCGAGCCCGAGCCCCAGGTCGAGCACCAGGTGGCATAGGCGGGCCGCGAGAACCGCTGTGACGCTGTGCAGGAACGGAGTAGCATCACCGTTCGCGTGCCGTGCGGTCTGTGGGGGCGGTCCCGCCAGACCCCCGGGCGTCGGGAGATCTGATGACCGCGAGAGCATCGAGACCGGTGGAATCGACGGTTTCGGCAATAGTCGAAGCCGAGCGTGATGGCGGGCGCTCCTTATCGGCCGCGCACCTGCCGGCGCTACTCGATCGACTCAGCCACGTCGACCGGATCTCAGAGGCCGAGCGCATCATGGGCTTCGGCATCTGGGAGTGGGAGATCGCCGCCGGGTGCGTGCGCTGGTCCGATGAGCTGCACCGGATCTACGGCTTGCCTCCAGGCGATTTCCCGGGCACGGTGGATGCCTTTCTCGAACACCTACATCCGGAGGACCGGGAGCGCGTATGGGCGAATATCTCCCGCTCGGTCGAGACGCTCGAGCCTTTCGTGTTCGAGGAGCGCATCCGGCGAGCTGATGGAGAGGAGCGCGTGCTCCTCTCGCGGGGGCGCGCCATCGTCGGTCCCGATGGCGCCGCCGAGGCTCTGGTCGGCGTCTGCCACGACGTGACCGACCGCGCGAAGATCGAACGTGCGCTGGGTGCCAGCGAGCGGCGCATGCGCGCGATCATCGATAACACGCCGTCCCTCATCTCCGTCAAGGACCTCACCGGGCGCTATCTGATGAGCAACGCGGAGTCCGGCCGCGTCCTCGGCATGCCCGCCGATGACATCGTCGGGAAGTGCTGCTCGGACCTCTTCCCGGTGGAGATCGCCGAGGTCCAGCGGGCCAACGACCGCCGCGCGGCGAGCGAGGGCGAGCCCGTGTACGACGAGGCGGTCCTCACACGCGCTGGCGCCGCTCGTACCTACATCACGGCGACGTTCGCGCTGCCCGATGACGGCGGTTTCCCCGTCGAGACGTGCACGATCGCCACCGACGTGACCGAGCGACGCGAACGCGAGAGCGCACGCCGAGAGCGCGAGCAGTGGGTCGATCGCATCGGCTCGGCGCTCGAGGACGAACGCATGCTCGTCTTCGCCCAGCCGATCATCGATCTCAGCACCGGCGGACAGGTGTCCAGCGAACTGCTGGTCAGGATGCAGTCGGCGGGCGATCGCGCTGAGCTGCTCACGCCCGATCGCTTCCTCCTCGCCGCCGAGCGCTTCGGGGTCGTCCAGTCGATCGACGTCTGGATGGTTCGCCGCGCGACCGCGCTTCCCGCCGCCGTCGTGCCGCAGGTCAACCTCTCGGCGGTGACGATGTGCGACCCGGCTGCCCGCAGTGAGATCGTCGAGCTCCTCACCGCAGCCCCCGAGGCGGCCCGCCGGATCATCTTCGAGATCACCGAGACCGCGGCAGCGCAGCACCTCGAGGCGGCCCGCGCCTTCGCCCACGATGTCGAGCGCCTCGGGTGCCGGCTGGCGCTTGACGACTTCGGCACCGGCTTCGGCTCGTTCACCTACCTGCGCTCGCTGCCGCTGAGCTACATCAAGATCGATCTGAGCTTCGTGCGCGGGCTCGTCGAGTCGCGCGACGATCGTCGCGTCGTGCAGAGCATCATCGGGATCGCCGATCAGTTCGACCTGGCCACCATCGCCGAGGGCGTCGAGGACCACGCCACGCTTGAGTTGCTGCGCGAGCTCGGCGCGGATTACGCCCAGGGCTTCCACCTGGGCCGGCCGGCCCCACTGCAGCACGCTCCAGCTTCCTAGCGGAGGTAAATGCCTGATCGCCGCAAGCGCCTGGCTCTCCTCGCGGCGATCATGGGTTCGTTCGTGGCCGGGCTCGATGCGACCGCGGTGAACGTAGCGCTGCCGGCGATCCGCGCCGACCTCGGCGGTGGGCTCGCAGGACAGCAGTGGGTGCCCAACGCCTACCTGCTCGCGCTCGGCTCGCTCATCCTCGTCGGCGGCTCCCTGGGCGACGTGTTCGGCGAGCGGCGGGTGTTCTCGATCGGCGTCGCCGGCTTCGGAATCGTCTCCCTGCTCTGCGCGATCGCCCCCAGCATCGAGGTGCTGATCGCATGCCGGGCGCTGCAGGGCGCGTTCGGGGCGCTGCTCACCCCGAGCGCACTGGCGGTGATCGTGTCGGCCTTCCCGCCGGACGAGCGCGGCGCCGCGATCGGCTCGTGGACGGCGTGGGCGGGAATCGCCACCGTCGTCGGCCCCCTCGCCGGCGGCTTCCTCGTCGACGCGGTGTCCTGGCGACTGATCTTCGCCGTGAACGTCCCCTTCGTGGTGGCGACGCTGGTCCTCGTCTCGCTCGCCGTTCCCGCGCGCACGCGGGACATCACCCGTGCTCGGGTGGACTGGCTGGGCGCCGCGCTCACCTTCCTCGGTCTCGCCGGGCCGGTGCTGGCGCTGATCCGCCAGCCGGTCGTCGGCTGGGGGAGCGCTCAGGTCTGGGGTCCGGGGCTCGGTGGGCCGATCCTCCTCGGCGTGTTTCTCCTCCACGAACGGCGCACCCCGGCTCCCATGCTCCCCTTGGGCCTGTTCAAACGACGCAACTTCGCCGTCGGGAACGTCCAGACCTTCGCCATGTACGGCGGGTTGGGGATCACCTTCTTCCTCCTTGTGCTCTTCCTCCAGGAGGTGGCCGGTTACCGAGCGCTCGACGCCGGGTTCGCCCTGATGCCCTCGACGATCGTCATGTTCACCCTGTCCAAGCGCATGGGCAAGCTCGCCGACCGCCTCGGGCCGCGACTGTTCATGGGTTTCGGACCGCTGACCGCGGCCGTCGGCCTGGCCCTCATGCTCCGCCTCGGTGCGCGGGTGAACTACTTCACCGAGCTGCTCCCGGCGCTGCTCGTCTTCTCGCTCGGACTCGCGAGCACCGTCGCGCCTCTCACCGCGGCGGTGCTCTCGGACGCCGACGAGTCCAACGCGGGGATCGCCTCGGGGATCAACAACGCGATCGCTCGCATCGCCGGCCTGCTCGCTATCGCCGCGGTTGGAGCGATCATCGCCGCCCAGTTCAGCTCGTCGTTGAACCAGCGCCTTGACCACATCACGCTCTCGCCCGTGGCGCGCTCGGCGCTCACCCGGGCCCGCAGTCAGACGCTCACGCGCGTGGACCCGGCGAAGGTGGGCGAGCCCGTCGCCCGCGCCGTCCAATCGGCTTCGGTCCATGCCTTCCACGTCGGAATCGGCATCTCCGCGACGCTCGTCGCGCTCGGCGGCCTGCTCGGCCTGGTGGGCATTCGCAACCCCCGGCGCAGCGTCAACAGTCAGGACTGCGCCGGCGGACAGCTCGTCGGCCAGCCCCTCGACACCGCGCGAGATCGCTCAACTAGGCCCGGGCCTCCCCGAGGCGGCGACCCAGTGGTAACCGCGTGAGCGTCCCGTCGGGACCGCCCGAACCGCTCAGGCCGGGGCGATCGTGTAGACGACTTCGACGGTCGCGTCGACCTCTTGCGTGCCCGGGTGAATGGTCGTCGGAGTGCTCGGCGCCGGGGCCTGGGTCGTGCTGCCGGCGCCCGACCGGGCGACGCCGGACTGCGGGTCGAGGTCTACCGACTGCACCCCGGTCACGGTGTAGCCGAGCGTTGCGGCCGCCGCGTCAGCCCGTCGGCGGGCGTCGGCCAGCGCCGCGTTGGTGGCCGCCACGGCGCCTGCGGACGGATCGGAGAAGGAGAAGTCGGGGCCATCCACGCTGCTGGCGCCGGCGCGTACGGACGCATCGATCACCGCTCCGGCGATCGCCGTCGTCGTGGTGATCGAGAGCGACTCCGTGGCGACATAGCGGCGTACGCGGTGCCTGCTACCTGGCGGGCCCACCCGCACCGTACCG
>DATCEM010000456.1:0-3177 GCA_036510175.1 Solirubrobacteraceae bacterium
ACGGTCAACTTCGTCACCATCGCGCTGCTGCCCGACGAGATCCGGCGCCAGTACGCGTTCTCGCCCCTCCCGCCCGTGATCCTCCGCAAGGCGCTCGTGGCCGGGGGCGCCGAGTACGTCAAGCGTGCGGTACTCCCGCTGCTGCCGGCCCGGCTGCGCCTGGTCCCCGCCCGCGCGTGAGCGTCCACCGTCTCGAACGGGAGCAGCTCGTGCCCCGGGCGCTCCCCGAGGTGTTCGAGTTCTTCTCGCGCGCCGGCAACCTCGAGCGGATCACGCCGCCGTGGCTCAGCTTCGGGCTGATCACGCCCGAGCCGATCGAGCTGCGCAGTGGCACGCTGATCGAGTACCGCCTGCGCGTGCACGGGCTTCCCCTGCGCTGGGTGTCGCGGATCGAGGAATGGGAGGAGAACCGAGTGTTCGTCGACCGCCAGCTCCAGGGCCCGTACGGACTCTGGCATCACCGGCACGAATTCGCGGCCATTCCCCAGGGGACCCGGGTGCGCGACCACGTCGACTATGCGCTGCCCTTCGGGCTACTCGGCGATCTCGTCCACTCGGCCGTCGTCCGCCGTGACCTCACGCGCATCTTCGACTACCGCAACCAGGCGGTCGCGCGGTTACTCGGCTGACCGGGCGGGTGACTCAGGGGCCGGCGTCCTTGCCCCTTCGCAGGCTGCGCAGCACCGCGGCCCGCTCGGCGCTGACGCCTTGGGCGCGCTGCTCGGCGGCCTCCTCGGGGGTGAGCCCCGCGCCGAGCCAGTCGGCGACCTCGTCGACGGGCATGCCCGCCCGCGACCAGGCTTTCGCCGTCTGCCTCGCGTCGTTGCCCTGGGCCTGCAGGCGCTCGGCCTCGACGGGGGTGAGCCCGAGCGCCTTCCAGGCGAGCGCGTCGCCGGCGTCGATGCCGTGGCTCGCCCAGGCGATCGCCTCACCGTCGAACCAGGTTCCCGACAGGTAGGAGTACATGACGGGGCTGACGAGTCGATGGCGGCGCGCCAGCGCCTCCATGAAGCGCCGGCGCTCGGGGGCGCCGCCCGGGAGCCCGGCAATCACGGGGTTGCCGGGCTCGCTCATCGCCGGCTCTCCGCGGCGTCATCCATGCACCCGAGATTACCGCCGGGCTCAAGGGCCGGATCGGGTCAGGCGGCGCCTTGGGAGTACATCAGCGAACCGGGCGTGGTCAGCGTCTCGCCGGTCTCCAGCAGGGTCTTCAGGCCGGAGAGGATCATCGGCCAGCCGCCGTAGAGCTGGCTGTTGGCACCCTCGCGCAGCTCGTCGTGGGTGACCGTCAGCCGGCATGAGTCGGCGACCTGTTCGATCTCCCAGGTGACCCTCGAGGTGCCCTCGCTCTCGACCTCCTCGCTCCACCGCGCCGTGAAGCTCTGGACGAGCCGCCGCGGCGGATCGACCTCGAGGTTCTCGCCTTCGCACATCGGGCCCGGGGCCTGAGGGTGGGGCGCTACATAACGCGAGCCGGGCGTCCAGTCGGATTCGACGCCGACGCCGAAGTTGTACCTGGCTCTGAGCTCGCTGTCGGTGATCGCCTCCCAGAGGCGCTCAGGGGTCGTCTTGATGTAGATCTCGAACACCTTCTCCATCGTCTTGTCCTCCAGTGTGTGCTTGAGGTCGCTCAGGGTCGCTGCCCAGGGCGCGGCGTACTTGCTCACCCAGCGGTCGTGGACGAGCCGGATCGGGACGGGGTTCAGGAAGTGCAGCTTCTCGCGCCCGCGTCGCCGGGTCACCACGAGGCCCGCCTCCTCGAGCACGCGCAGGTGCTTCATCACACCGAAGCGAGTCATCGGGAGCCGCGCCTCGAGCGCGCTCAGCGTCTGTCCGTCCTCCTGGAACAGCTCGTCGAGCAGGCTGCGGCGGGTCGGATCAGCCAGCGCTCTGAACACGTCGTCCATGAGGCGAGTATATGTGACCGTTTAGTCACATGTCAAGCTTCGAGGAGTGCGGGAGTCGCGCGGAGCTCCTGATCCCCTCCTGCTGCCGCGAGGGGCGGCTGCTCGGCGTGGACGATGAGGACCGGGACGGGGCTATGGTGCAACAGGTAGTGGCTGACGCTGCCGAGCAGGGTGGCGCGGACCGCGCCGCGGCCCCGGGAGCCCATGACGACGAGATCGTGGTGTGCGCGTTCGATCTCGCGGATCAGGGCCAGCCGGATCGGCTGTTCGGTGAGCAGGGTGGTGACGGGCAGGTCGTCGGGCACGCGGTCGCGCGCTCGCCGGATGATCGCTTGGGCTTCGGCACGGGCGCCTTCGACCAGGGTGCGGGTGACCCCTCCCGCGGTCAGGTACGTCGTCGCGGGGAGCTCGGACACGGCGCTCATCAGCGTCAAGCGCGCGTGCTCGCTCTCGGCGAGGTCGATCGCCTGACCCAGCGCCTGCTCGGCGTGGGACGAGCCGTCGACGGCGACGAGGATGCTGTGGAACATGACCCCTCCTTCACTTCGGTGGGGCGGGGAGCCCGTCGCGAGCGAGGACTCCGCGTCGATATCTATCTGGCGTGAATTATATCGGCAAACAATATAGAGTGTCAATATGTCTCGGGAGCTCGATTCGAGAATGAAGCGCTCGGAGGGGATCGACTACGTATCGAGCCAGCTCCTCGCGCGCGCCGCCCTGCTCACCCGGCTGCTCACCAAGCAGCTCGATGGCGAGCTCTCGCGCACCGAGGCGGGCATCCTCAGCACGCTCGAGGGTGGTTCCCGCCGGGTCACCGAGCTCGCCGAGCTCGAGGGGCTCGCCCAGCCGACGATGACTCTGCTGGTCAAGCAGCTGGAAGCGCTTGGCCTGGTGAGGAGAGAGCGGCACACCGATGACGGTCGCGTGGTCCTCGTGTCCCTCACCGACTCCGGGGGCGCCGCCCTCGGACATTTCCGCGGCGAGGCGCAGTCGGCGCTGCGCTCCTACCTCGAGGAGATGTCAGACGAGCAGGTGCAGGCGCTCTCGGCTACGGCCGACGCGCTGGACGCACTGATCGTCCTGCTCCAGCGCGGGGCGGGCGGATGAGCCGGCGATAAAGTCGGCGGGGATGACCGTTGTCCTGCTCACCGGCGCCACTCGCGGCATCGGCCGGGCGGCGGCGATCGAGCTCGCCCGGCAGGGCGCCGAGGTCGCGCTTGTCGGTCGCGATGCCGGGCGCGTGCGCGAGGTCGCGCGGGCGGTCGCGGCG
>DATCEM010000457.1:0-2017 GCA_036510175.1 Solirubrobacteraceae bacterium
CCTGGCTCGAGCACTGGCGCACCAGGACCCCGGTGGGCGCTACATCGTGCGGGCGTCGATAACGAAGCGGTAGCGCACATCCCCGTTGACCACGCGGTCGTAGGCCTCTCCGAGCTGATCCACAGAGATCACCTCGATCTCCGGCGTAGTGTTGTGCTCGGCGCAGAACTCGAGCATCTCCTGGGTCTCAGGGAGCCCGCCCACGAGCGAGCCGGCCACCGCGCGACGGTTGGGTATGAGGCTGAAGGCCGACATCTCGAGCGAATTTTCGGGCGCTCCGAGCTCGACGAAGGTGCCATCGACGTCGAGCAGCGCGAGGTACTGGTCGAGATCGAGGTTGACCGAGACGGTATTGAGAATCAGGTCGAAGCTGCTCTGGAGCTTCTCGAAGGTCTCGGGCTCCGAGGTCGCGTAATAGTGATCGGCACCAAACTGGAGGCCGTCCTCCTGCTTGCTCAGCGTTCGGCTGAGCACGGTGACCTGCGCACCCATCGCGTGCGCGAGCTTCACCCCGATATGGCCGAGCCCACCCATCCCGACGATCGCCACGCGCGAGCCCTTCCCGACGTTCCAGTGGCGCAGCGGAGAGTAGAGGGTGATGCCGCAGCACAGAAGCGGCGCGGCGGCATCGAGCTCGAGGTCGTCGGGAATCGCCACCACGAAATGCTCGGTGACGACGATCTCGGTCGAGTACCCGCCCTTCGTGTACTCCTCGCCGACCGGCCAGTTGTACGTCTGCACCACGCCCTCGGCGCAATACTGCTCCTCGCCCTTCTCGCACGCTCCGCATTTGCCGCATGAATCGATGAAGCAGCCGACTCCGACGCGGTCCCCGACCTCATGGCGGGTGACGGCATCGCCGACGGCGGTTACGACACCGGCGATCTCGTGCCCGGGGACGACCGGGTAGGCGGTGTTGCCCCACTCGTTGCGGGCGACATGAATATCGGAATGGCAGATCCCGGCGTATTTGATCGCGATCTGGACATCGAGCGGCTCGAGGTCGCGACGCTCGATCGTGGTCTTCTCAAACGTGCCGTCCGCAGACGGCATTTGGTATCCGGTGGCGGTAGTCATGACCCATACTTTAGAAACCGACGACGCGCGGCTACCGATCAGCGGTTCTGCGCAGTGGCTGATGCGGGGAAGCTCAGTTCGACGTCGAGACCGCCTTGGGGCCGGGAGCGTGCGGTGAGCGTGGCGCCGTGGGCGTTGGCTATGGCGCGGACGATCGGCAGGCCGAGGCCGTGTCCGTCGGCGAGGCGGATTCGCTCCGCGCCGAGTCGCTGGAAGGGCTGGAAGAGACGCTCGACTTGGTCGGGGGCGATCACGGCGCCGGTGTTGCTCACCGACACGAGCGCTCGCCCTGCTCTTGTCGTCGTCGAGATCTCAACCCGACCTCCGGCCCGGTTATGGCGTAGCGCGTTATCGACCAGGTTGGTCAGCAGGCTCTCCACGAGGCTTCGGTCGCCGGCCGCCGCGGCCTTGGTGCATGCCGCGTCGATGTGAATGCCTTTCCTGCCGGCTTCGTGCTCTTGGCTGTCGGCGATGGACTTGGCGATCTCGCCGAGATCGAAGGACTCCCAGCGCTCCACACCCCGCTCGCTGGTCGCGAGCGTGAGGAGAGCGTCGATCAGTCGTTCCTGTTGAGCGCCGAGCGCCAGCGCCTCCTCGCAGGTCGATCGCAGGCTCTGAGCGTCGGCCTCCGGGTCGGCGAGCGCGACCTGCAGGAGGGTGCGCTGGCCCGTTAGCGGCGTGCGCAGCTCGTGGGAGGCGTTGGCGACGAAGTGGCGCTGGGACTCGAACGATGCCTGTAGCCGTCCGAAGAGATCATCGAGGGTTCTGCCGAGCTCGGTCAGCTCATCGTCGGGGCCGTCGAGGCCGAGCCGTCGATCGAGGTTGGTCGCGGATATCTCCTGCGCGGTGGTCGTCATAGCGCGGAGGGGTCGCAGGAACCTCCCGGCGAGCCACCATGCGACGGCCAGCGCGACGAGCCCGGCGACCAACGCGATGGCTG
>DATCEM010000458.1:0-4156 GCA_036510175.1 Solirubrobacteraceae bacterium
CACGTGCGAGCGCCCCGCGCAGGGCACTCGCGAGCGCGAAATCCTCGAGGACCTGACGGTCGCGAAGGGGCTCGAAGACCGATACCTTCTCGTTGTTGCTGCTGCTCTTCGCGTGGTACATCGATGCGTCGGCGCGGCGCATCGCGGCACCGAGGGGCTCACCGGCCTCGGCCCCCGAGATGGCCACGCTGGCACCGACGAGGACTGCGTAGCCGTCGATCTCGACCCCGGACTCCAGGGCAGCAAGGAAGCGACGCGCGAGCTCCCGCCCCGCCTCCTCGTCGTCATCGCGGAGCACCGCCCCGAACTCATCGTCACCGAGACGCAGCAGGACATCCCCCGGACGGGCTGCTCCTCGCAGGACATCGGCCACCGCCTGGAGCACGCGATCGCCGGTGGTGTGGCCGAAGGTGTCGTTGATCGCCTTGAAGTCATCCAGGTCGATGACCACGAGCACGCGGTGCGAGCTTGGTGGCTCGTCACCGATCTGCGCCAGGCGCACACGGTTGCCGAGGCCGGTCAGCCCATCGCGCAGGCTCGGATCCTCGCCCGCGAGCTGCCACCCGTTTACGACGTGCTGACGGCGCGTCCCCCCGGCGCCGATGGCGCCGATGCCGGCCTGCATGACCCGACGCGACAGCGATCCGTTCTCCTCGCGGCCAGGTGAGTGCACCTTGCTCATCGCCCCATCGCGCGGCAGCGTCCATCGGTAACCCGGCATGCCCCCCGGTGGAGACGCATGGGCTGTGATCCCACTCTCATATCAAGATGAAGTAACCCTTCAGTTCAGTATCGACTTAACCGCCCGACATGCCTATCCCCCGATATAGGCATCGACAACCCGCCGGCGATGGGGCGCAGCGAGGTAAGGACACGCACCCGTCACCGTGCCGTCATGTGAACGGTCACGTACATACGAGTGGGTGGTGCGGCGAGCCGTCCCCTGAGACAGCGACATAAGACTGGTTGGACGAAAGAGGATCCCCTCCTCGACGAACCACCGTTTCTACTCGCAAACGCCCAGACTGTCAAATGCCGGGTACCATCGGGCAGGCCGGTGACCCAACACTGCGGTGGCAACCGATCAGTCACCGACGACGCCACGGCGGCGCAAGGCGCTTGGCGATGACTTAGGTTGAGGCGGCCTCACTCGGCGCCGGCGGAGGAACCCGCTCGGCACGGACCTGGAACCCGATCAACGTGTGCGGACCGAATGACGTGATCAGTGCGACATCGATCGCGTCCCGACCGCGCCCGACGACGACGCGACCGATCCGGCGGGTGTTGTTCCTGGCGTCGAAGGTGTGCCAGCGACCGTCGAGATATACCTCGAACCAGGCGGCGAAGTCCATCGCCTCGACCGGTGGGGGGACGCCCACATCGGGGATGTACCCGAAGACATACCGGGCCGGGATGTTCAGGGCCCGGCAGAAGGTGATCGCCAGGTGGGCGAAGTCGCGACACACGCCCTGTCGGGCTCGGTAGGCGTCGGCGGCCGTGGTCCATGGATTCGACGCGCCGGGCATGAACTCGAGATGGCCGTGGACGTAGTCGACGATCGCCTGGACCCGCCCCCACCCCGGCGGAATCTCTCCGAACTGCTGCCAAGCCACCCCGCCGAGCTCGTCGGGCAGGCAGAACCGGCTCGGCATGACGAAGCTGAGGGTCTCGTCGGGCAGGTCCTCGACCGGCGTCTCGGCGGCGTCGGGCTCGATCGCGTCGGCCGGATCGGTGAGCAGGAGCTCGGCCTCATAGGCGATCCGCGAACGACCGGCATCGATGGTGAACCGCTCGCAGCGATTCTCGTAATGGTCGAGGTAGCCGTGGTGGTCAGAGCCCGTGTGCCACTCCTCGCGCTCGATCCGCACCCTCGGCTGGGGGCAGGGAGCGACCTGCATCACCGCCGCGACGGACTGGGCGGCCTCGAACTCGAACTCGCATCCGACGATCAGCGCCAGCGTGTCGCCGATCATGTCGTCGCCCATCGATCCGAGGATGCCAGGTCGGCGCCGAAAGGACAGCCCGACCCCTGACGCGTGCCGGCGGCCACAGTCAATAACCTAGGTGGCATGGCGATCACCAACGCGGACGCGAGACAGCAGCTCCTCGATGCCCTGGGCGACGCAGCCGACGAGCTCGCCGTCGCGCTCGCGCTCCTGGGCGCCGCCTACGAGCGGCTCGACGAGCACACCGCCGACGAGCTCGAGGAGAAGCTGTTCCGGCCGGTACAGCTCGCCTACGGCCGCGCGCAGCGGACCCACTCGGAGTTCGCCGCCCGCTACGACCTACCCCGCCGCAAGTTCGAGCCGGCACCTCCTGGCTCACCCAACCGGGACGCCAAGTACCTGATCGATGCCGCCACCGACGCCGCCGCCAAGGCCGACGGCACGCTCGCCACGCTCCAGGATTCGATGCTCCCGGTCGAGTTCGGCGACCCGGATCTCCGCGCCGGCCTCCAGGCGGTGCGCGAGCTCCTCGACGACCTGCGGCTGCGGGCACGCGAGCTCGAGCGCACCATCGGGCGCTAGAGGGCGAGCTCGCCCTGCTCGGCGCCGAGGACGGCCGCTAGCCGTCGTATGGCGCGCACGATCGCCACGGTAGGTGTCTATGGCGCCGCCCTCCCCCGCTTTCTCCGCGCGCTCGCCGACGCGGACGTCGGGACGGTGATCGACGTGCGCCAGCGACGCGGGGTCCGCGGCCCGGACTACTCGTGGGCCAACTCCCAGCGCCTCCAGCGCGCGCTCGCCGACGCCGGCCTCGGATACCGCCATCTCCGCGCGCTCGCGCCCACCACCGAGCTGCGCCAGCTCCAATACGCGGCGGATGACGCGGCCGGCGTGGGCAAGCGCTCGCGCACGCGCCTGGCGCCAGAGTACGTCGAGCGCTATCGCCACGAGATCCTCGACCGCGCGGGCCTCGACGAGCTCCTCGAGGCCCTTCCTGCCGCGGGCATCGGCGCGCTGATGTGCGTCGAGCGCGACGCGGCGGCCTGTCACCGCTCGTTGATCGCCGAGCGGCTCATCGCCGACTACGGCTTCGAGGTCATCGACCTGCTCCCTTAGCCGGAGCGCCTCGCCCCGTGAGGAGTCCCGTGGCGGCCAACTCCCGGGTGGCTCATTGCCCGGCCCGGACCCGCGCGTGCTCGGCCACGCTCCGCTCCAGCCAGCCGCGGCGCTCGAGCTCGGCGACGAGGCTCATGTAGGGCTCGAGGAAGCGGCCGGCGCGGTCCCCTCGCGGCTCGATCACCTCGCGCACGCGGACCATCTCGCCGGCGGTCTCGGCCAGCCCCCGGCCGCCCGAGGCGGCAAGCAGGGCCATTCCGAACGCCGGCTCGGAGTGCTCGAGGAGCCGGACCTCGCGGCCGAGCACGTCGGCGCGGAGCTGGCACCAGTAGCGGCTGCGCGTCGCTCCGCCGGTCAGGCTGAGCTCGCCGTCGATGGGCGCACCGAGGCTGTCGAGATAGTCGAAGCACAGACGCTCGGCCAAGGCGACTCCCTGGAGGAGGCCCGCGAAATGATCCTCCTCGCCGGAGGGCTCGCCGAGCATGAAGCCCTCGGCGTCGGGAACGACGAAGGGAAAGCGCTCGCCGCGCGAGACGAGCGGGTAGGTGAGCACACCGGCCGGCTCGCAATCGGCGGCGCGACGATCGAGCTCGGCCAGGTCGCGGCGCGGGAAGTGCTGGGAGAGCACGCCGGCGCCAACGCTCGAGGCGCCGCCCGGCAGCCACCGCCCGTCGGGCGCGTGGTGCGAGTACACGGCGCCGTGGGGATCTCGGATCGGCTCGGTGCTGACGCCCTTGAGCACGAGCGTCGTCCCCAGGACGGAGTTCCAGCTACCCACGCTCAGTGCCCCGGCCGCGAGCTGCGCGGCGCACCCGTCGGTCATCCCGGCGATCACCGGGGTTCCCGCCGGGATCCCCGTGGCCTGCGCGCCCGGCTCGCCGATGCGCCCGAGCTCGGTCCCCGAGCGCACCACCTCGGGGAGCATGCCCTCGGGAACGCCGAGGGCGCTCATCACGTCGTGGGGCCAGGCATCGTGGAGCAGGTCGTAGCCGGTCTTCAGCGCGTGACTGCTGTCGGCGGGGACCTCGCGGCCGATCAGGCGGCGGGTGACGAAGTCGACCTGATGGGCGAGCCGCGCTCCGCCACCCGAGATG
>DATCEM010000459.1:0-4737 GCA_036510175.1 Solirubrobacteraceae bacterium
TGGCCGGCGCGGTCGGCGAGCGTGCGGAGGTACTTCAGCTGCTTGGCGGTCGCGGGTCGATCCTCGCGGCTGGTGCTGTTGGCCATGTGGCTGCTCCTGTGGGGGTCGGGTGCGGGCATGCCCCGGCCGTGGCGCCGGCGCAGCGGGGCTGTCAAGCGCGGCCCGACAGGGCCGAGCCGCAGGCGAGCCGCGAAGCGGCGCGCTTGACCGACCGCCAGCCAAGCCAGGCTTCACGGGGCTGTCCGCCTCCCGACCCTCAGGAAGATTCCACTCACCCTGTACCCGCATGGGAACATGTGTTCGATGCCGAGTCCTGCTCCACTCTGCTCGTCGTGAGCGCGGAACCTCACGCCGTCGTTCGCCTCCGCCGCGCGCTGGAGAGCGATCGCTGCACAGCCGATCAGATCCGCTCGATCGTCGCCGAGCTCCCCAGGCCGCCCGGCCTCGAGGATGCCCTACGGATCCTGCTCGCGCTGCTTGAGCGCGAGCCTGCTACCTACCCGCGCGCGGCGGCAAGGTGGGGGAGCCGCTTCACGCTCGAGCGCCGCTTGACGTTGCCTGATGCGCAGCTGACGCTCGCGGCGTTGGCGGTGCTGCCCGAGCCCGGCGCCCGCGCCGGCGTCGAGGCGCTCGCCGAGCTCGCGAGCTCCTACGGCCTAACGGACCTTGACGAGCTGCTCATGACCTGGGCAAAGCGACGAGGCCTCCCCGGCTGACTTCCCTTCCCCCCGCCGCCTTGGCCGTTGTCGAGGCGACCAGGGCGGGTCGCGTCCGCCGCCCGCGTCTCGACGCGGTGGGGCTATCTGCCGTTCTCGTCGTGCGGTCCGGTCCGGCATTGGCAGCCGATCGCGGCGAGATGCGCGAGAAACACCTCGCGGTCGCGACGCGGGTGAAACAGCTCAGTCCCTTCGCGCAGGAGCGCGTCGATGCGCTCGAGCTCGAAGAGCAGCGCGAGCTTCCCCGGCGGGTCGTCCCATTCGCCGCAGTCGTAGCGGTCAACCCACGCGGCGAGCGCTGCTAGCGCCTCGACCTGGATCGAGTGTTCCCACCAGCCCGAGCGGACCTGGAGGAGGTAGCGGTCGCGGAGCGCGCAGACATCCATCCACAGCTGCTCCCACCACAGCCACCGCTCGCGGGGATACAGCGAGCGCCAATCAAGCGGCCAGCGGCCGCCCTCGAGGAGATCAGGATTCACGTTCTCGCCTCCTCGTTCACGGCCTCGGTTCGGGTGCTCTGGCCGGTCATGCGGCACATTCGAGCTCGCGTGGCTGATCGATCGGGACGACGGCCGCGGCGGCGACACCGAGGGCGTCTTCGATCCGTCGGGCGATCTTGTCGATCGTCTCGGCGTACTCGCGGATCGCGTCGAGCTCGCCTGCCTCGCCCCACCCGGCGACGTAGGGGATGCTCTCACCGCCGACGTCGAGGCCGACCTGGCCGGCCAGCACGACGTAGGTGACGGTGTCAACGAGGACCTCGGCGCGCTCGCGGCCGTACTGCTTGTACCCGACGCCAAGGCCGTGAGCGATCTCGTGAACGAGCACACGGACTTGCGCGTTGGCGGGGAGCTGCTCGTTGACGACGATCTCTGACCGCTCATAGTCACACCAGCCGTCGACGCCGCCATCGAGCGGCAGCTGCCTGACCGAGTAGCCGAGCTCGGCGGCGAGGTTCTCCAGCGCCGTGAGCAGGTGCGCGTGGCTGTTTCCGGTGATCGGCTCGCGCGGGGGTGAGAGCGGGACGGGCTCCATCCCCGGGAGGACCTCGGTCATCTCGACGTCGAACACCGGCACCGCCCGGAAGAACGTCCGCTGCTCGCCGGTCTCCTCCCCGCCGGCGTCATGCTCCTTGACGCTGACGGGCGCGAGTATGTAAATCGCCTTCGAGCCCTTAGCGACGACGCGATTGAGCGCGAGCCACGCCCGGAACCCCGCGACGTGCGTCGGGGTGATCCCTCGCTTCGCGCAATCGGCACTAATCAACCACTGGTTACGCAGGCTATAGCGCCCCAGACCCACCGAAGAACGCACCTTCACCCAGCGCGCCCACCCCTCTGATGTGAGCAGTTCCCGAGCGGCGTTCTCGAGCCGCTCGCGATCCTTCTGGCGACGCTCGTCACGCTCTTGGTCTGTGAGCTGTCGAGGCTTTCCCATGTGATTCCTCCTGGACGTCCGGGGGCCCGCGGGGTGCGGGCCCGATCCCCGACCTCCAAGCGCCCGCAGGGCGCCAAAATGGGAGGGGTCGGACCCGTGCCCGCGGCGCCAGACAGCCCCCCTGGAAGCCCCGGCTGATCACAAAGGCCGGGGCTTCGGGGATAGCTCCTGACCGGGGTTAGGAGCCGTCGGCGATCGACTCTGCGTCGCTTTCGCCCCCAAGGTCGCCGTCGCCTTCGTCCTCGATGAGTTCCGCGGTCGACTGGTCGCCTTCCTCGGGTGTGAGCGCTGTACGGCGGGCCCGGACGAGCCCGCGAAGCTCGCTCTGGCGTGGTGTCCAGCCTCCCCACGCGGCGTCGAGGTCCTCATCGACGCGGTCGAGGTCCTCGGCGCCGAGCTCGGGGATCTTCTCCTCGATTCCCTCGAGTCGCGCGAGCGCGTCTGTGCGCGCCTGGTGCTCAGCGAGCTTCTGCTCTCGCTGTGTCTTGCGTTCCTCGAGGACCGTGGTGAGCAGCGCGATCGTCGCCTCGGGGAGCTTCTCGGTAACGAGCTCGTCGAGCAGCCCGTTGACCTCGATCGCCCACGGGCCCGAGCAGCCGACGTCGTGCCAGCTGCGGTTAGACGCCTCGACGGCCTGCTGGTCGACGTACACAGCCATCGCGATCAGCGCGATCTGCCTGCCGGCGATCTCCCCGGCGGTCCGCGCGCCGGCGAGGTACTCGCTCGCTCGCCGTTCGGCTTCTGCGCGCTGCTCGATGTAGACGTACTTCGCCTTGCCGTTGCGCTGCGTGGCCTCCTCGACCCAGCCGAGCAGTCCGTACCGGGCTCCGCGCATCGCGAGATCGCCGAGCTCGCCGGTGACGTTCACCGACGCGAGGATCTTCAACGCGCGCTCGTCGACCTTCACCCGCGACAGGCTCGAGTAGACCGCACGGCCGAGCTCGGCGTTGAACACGGTCGCCCGCGCCCGCGCTTCGCGGTCGGCGTCTCGCTGGGCGCGCCTGGCCTCCTCGGCGTCGCGGTCGGCCTGGCCGTCGTCGCCGTGGCCGTCGGCCGCCTGGTGCTGTCCTTCGGCTTGGCGCTGGCGGCGCTGGTTTGCGCGCTGGGCCTTCACGCAGCGGGCGATGTAGTCGCCGGCGAGCTGGCTGGCGACATCGTTCCCGACGATGATCGGCTGACGGCGCTCTCCGTACGCGGCGCCGAGCTGGCGTGCCTGCTCGAGCGCGTCGTGCTCGAACCGCACCGTCGTCACCCGGCTGCCGAGCAGCTTTTCGAGCGCGTCCAGGTCCTTCTGCGCCTGCTCGGAGAGCGTGAAGGCGTCCAGCGGATAGGACGCGTATGCGCGGTAAACGCCGTCGGGCAGCTGGTCGCCCGCGACGGTCGCGATCTCGAGCGGGTCGCGTTCGAGATCCGCCCACGTGTACGACTCGTAGTCCTCGCTCAGACTGAGGACCTGCGCGATCGCGGCAGCGGCGAGCCCCGGGTGAATCGCTGCGAGGCCTTCGAGCGTCTTCACCGCGCGCAGCGGGACATCGCCGGCGGCGAGCTTCGCCTGGGCGTCCTCGGGGAGCTTGAGGATGCGCAGGTGCTCACGCACCCTCGCCTGTGTGGTCGCCAGGCGCTCGGCGACGCCCTTGACTGTCAGGCCGCTGTCGATCAGCCGCCGGTACCCTCGCGCACGGGCTAGGGGATCGAGGTCGACCCGCAGGTCGTTCTCGACCACGGCCTCGACGAGGAGATCGGCCTGTTCCTCGTCGCCGCCGGCGCCGACGGGCCGCACGATCGCCGGGATCTCCATCAGCGCCGCCTTCACGGCCGCGCGGTACCTTCTCCCGCCGGCGATCAGCAGATAGTCGCCGGTCTCAGTCGGTCGGACGCGGACGGGCTGCAAGCAGCCGTGCTGGCGCATCGACTCGGCGAGCTGCTCGAGCTCGCGATCCTCGAGGATCTCCCCGCGAGGGTTGAACCCATCCGGGACGACAATCCGCGACAGCGGAATGTGACGCAGCTGCGTCGTCTCGCCGGCGTCGTGAACGGGTGTGCTGGTGGTGGTGGCCATTTGGCCCTCCCTTTGATCAGGGTGGCCCGCCCCGCTGGCGGGCCGATCCCCGACCCCCAAGCACCCGCCAGGGTGCCAAAATGGGGAGGGGACGGCCGACAGCGGAGCTCACGCCCTCGCCTTCACCGCCCCTGCGTTGGTCGCCGAAGCGCGGGCGCACGAGAAGGCGACTTACGGATACCTGCGGTCCGTCGCCCGGCGAGTCGGCTGTCGAGCTAAGGCTGGGTGCAGGGCCGCGCTCGCGTCTAGGCGATTGCGATCGTGCGCCGCGGGGTCGCCAGGCTTGGCTGGTGGGATGGCTCAGTCATCGAGCTGTTCAAATTCGGCGTAGGGCGCCTGTCGAGCCGTACCGTGTGGTTGGATACATACGATCCTCGAGAAAGAGAAGGGACAAGCGATGGTGGTGATCAAGAGCGAGATGCGCAAGAACGACCAGGGCGAGGTCGAGGTCTGGGCGAACCTCGGCGACATCCTCGACTGGCTCGACACGCTCCCCTCAGAAACCAGCTCGGCGGCCGCCGCCGG
>DATCEM010000460.1:0-11702 GCA_036510175.1 Solirubrobacteraceae bacterium
GAGGGGCGTCCGTAAAACGCCCACCCCCCGACACGGCGGCGGTCGAACCGCCCCCGCCCGGCCGCGCGGCGCCGCGCCCGGCCGCGCCCCGCCCGGCCGCGCGGCGCCCCGCCCGGCCGCCCCGCCGCGCCGCCGCGCGGCGCCCCGGCCGCGCGCGCCCGCCACCCCTCACGCCCATGGGTCGCGGCCGGCCGCGCGGGCGGCCAGGTAGTGACCGATCAGGGCGAGCCAGTCGATCGTCCCGGCGACGAAGTGGCCGACGGGACCGGTGAGGATCCGAGCGGCGAAGCGGGATGGCACGGTGTGGACGCTATCGTTCGCCCCTCGATGGTTCTCAAGACGAATGTCACCGAGCTCCCCGAGTCGCGCGTGCGCGTCGAGGCGGAGGTCGCTTCGGAGGAGGTCGAACGCCGCCTGCACCTGGCGGCGCGCGAGCTCGGCCGCCAGATGAAGATCCCCGGTTTCCGCAAGGGAAAGGTGCCGCCGCCGGTGGTCATCAGCCGCCTGGGGCGCGAAGCGGTGCTCGATGAGGCGCTGCGGAGCTCGCTCCCGTCGTGGTACAGCGACGCGATCGACGCCGCCGGTATCGACCCGGTCGGAGATCCTCAGCTCGACGTCGGCGATCTCCCCGCGGAGGGTAAGCCGCTTGCCTTCTCGATCGAGGTCGGGGTACTGCCCGCGGCGAAGCTCGGCGACTACAAGGGCATCGAGGTCGGTCGCCGCGAGCCCGAGGTGGACCCGGCGAAGATCGACGAGGAGGTCGAGCAGCTGCGCGAGCGCGTGGCGACTCTCGACACCGTCGAGCGGCCCGCGGCTGCCGGTGACAGCGTGGTCATCGACTTCGTGGGCAAGGTCGACGGCGAGGCGTTCGAGAACGGCGAGGCGCGCGACTATCTGCTCGAGCTCGGCAAGGGTCAGCTCATCGACGGGTTCGAGGAGCAGCTGATCGGCGCAGCGGCCGGCGAGGAGCGCCTGGTCGAGGTCACCTTCCCCGAGGGCCATCAGAGATTCCCGTCCAAGCCCGCGACCTTCGAGGTCACCGTCACCGAGGTCAAGGAGAAGCGCCTGCCCGAGCTCGACGACGACTTCGCCGTCGAGACGGCGGGATTCGACAGCCTGCAGGATCTCCGCGACGACATCTCCGGCCGGCTCGCCGAAGCCGACCAGCGTGAGATCGACCGCGAGTTCGAGGAGGCGGTGCTCGATGCCGTGGTCGCCCAGTCGACGATCGACGTCCCCCACAACCTGATCCACGAGCGCGCGCATCAGCTGTGGCACCAGATGGTCCATGCGTTCGAGCAGCAGGGGATCTCGAAGGAGGCATACCTCCAGCTCACCGGCAAGGAGAACGAGGAGGAGATCATCCACGAGGCTGAGCCCGAGGCGGCGCAGGCGATCCGTCGTGACGCGGTGCTCACCGCGGTCATCGCGGCCGAGGAGATCGAGCCGACCGACGAGGAGATCGTCGAAGCGATCAGGCCGTCCGCCGAGCGCGACGGGATCTCTGCCGAGGATCTCCTCGGGCGCCTGAAGCGGACCGACAAGATGGGGCGCCTGCGCGAAGAGCTCGCCACGCGTCAGGCGATCGACCTACTCGTGCGCGAAGCCAAGCCGATCGGGATCGAGGAGGCCAAGGAGCGCGAGGATCAGGCGAAGGCGCGCGAGAAGCTCTGGACGCCGGGCCAGGAAGACCCGCCGGCCGGCGGGTCGTCGGGAAAGCCGGGGCCGGGCGAGTCCTCCAAGAAGATCTGGACTCCAGGAAGCTGATTACCCCACGCATCGCACGTGGGTCTCGTGGGCTGCCTGCAGCGCGGCTCTCGACGGTTGCTAGACTCGCCGCGAGTGGCGGTACACGCGCACTCTGAGTACCGTTGCCCGGCCCGGAAGGCTGGGCCGCTGCGGGCAGGATTCCGGCCCAGGAAGAGAGAAAGAGCGACACCATGAGCCCACTGGTACCGATGGTCGTCGAGCAGACTTCCCGCGGGGAGCGCGCATTCGACATCTACAGCCGGCTGCTCAACGAGCGGATCATCTTTCTCGGCACGCCCGTCGATGACCAGATCGCGAACCTGATCGTGGCGCAGCTGCTGCACCTGGAGTCCGAGGATCCGGACAAGGACATCTCGATCTACATCAACTCGCCCGGAGGCTCCGTGTACGCCGGGCTGGCGATCTACGACACGATGCAGTTCATCAAGCCCGACGTGCAGACGATCTGCGTGGGCATCGCGATGTCGATGGGCGCGCTGCTGCTCTCAGGCGGGGCGGCGGGAAAGCGCATGGCCCTGCCCAACGCGAAGATTCTCATTCATCAGGTGTCCTCGAGCTTTCAGGGACAGGCCACCGACATCGAGATTCATGCTCGGGAGATCATCGACGTGCGGCGGCGGCTCGACGAGATCATCGCCCACCACACGGGCAAGCCGGTCGAAGAGGTACGCAAGGACACCGAACGCGACTATTTCATGAGCTCTGAGGAGGCAAAGGACTACGGCATCATCGATCGCGTGATCTCGCAGCACTGAGGCATTAGGCTTCGAGAATCGGCGTCGCGCCGCGGCTCCGGGGAGGGCAGCAACCATGGCACGTCCAACGGACTCCAACGAACAGCTTCTCTGCAGCTTCTGCGGGAAGTCCCAGCGGCAGGTCAAGAAGCTCATCGCGGGCCCCGGCGTTTACATCTGCGATGAGTGCATCGATCTCTGCAACGAGATCATCGACGAGGAGCTCACCGCTCCGCCGACGTTTGACATCGAGAACCTCCCCAAGCCGCGGGAGATCTACGACGTCCTGAACGAGTACGTCGTCGGCCAGGAGCAGGCCAAGCGCTCGCTGTCAGTGGCCGTCTACAACCACTACAAGCGCGTCCAGATGATGCAGTCCGACGAGAACGACATCGAGCTGCAGAAATCGAACATCCTGCTCCTCGGTCCCACCGGCTGCGGCAAGACCCTGCTCGCGCAGACGCTCGCCAAGATCCTCAACGTCCCGTTCGCCATCGCCGATGCGACCGCGCTCACCGAGGCGGGCTACGTCGGCGAGGACGTGGAGAACATCCTCCTCAAGCTCATCCAGGCCGCCGACTACGACGTCAAGAAGGCAGAGACGGGGATCATCTACATCGACGAGGTAGACAAGATCGCCCGCAAGGCCGACAACCCGTCGATCACCCGCGACGTCTCCGGCGAGGGCGTGCAGCAGGCGCTGCTGAAGATCCTCGAGGGCACCACCGCCTCCGTGCCCCCGCAGGGTGGCCGCAAGCATCCCCACCAGGAGTTCCTCTCGATCGACACCACCAACGTGCTCTTCATCTGCGGTGGGGCATTTGCGAACCTCGATCGCGTGATCGAACGCCGCATCGGTCACCAGGGCGTGGGCTTCGGCGCGGAGATCATCACCAAGGAGCAGCGCGACACCGGCGAGATCTTCGAGCACTGCCTGCCCGAGGATCTGATCCAGTACGGCCTGATCCCCGAGTTCATCGGGCGCCTACCCGTGATGTCCGCGATCCACCAGCTCTCCCGCGACGAGCTCATGCAGATCCTCACCGAGCCTCGCAACGCGCTCGTCAAGCAGTTCCAGCGCTTCTTCCAGTTCGACGGGATCGAGCTCGTGTTCGCCGACGAGGCGCTCGTCTCGGTCGCCGACAAGGCGCTGGAGCGCGAGACCGGCGCCCGCGGCCTGCGCTCGATCATCGAGGAGGTCCTCCTCGAGGTCCAGTTCGAGTTGCCCTCGCGGCGTGATGTCAAGAAGTGCGTGGTGACGCGGGAAACCATCGACAAGGGTGTCTCGCCTACTTTGGTCACGGTGGCTGTGTCTGAGGCTGACGAAGGGGAAGCGGCGGCCTGAGGCTGCTGGTGGGACGCAGGCTCCCCCGGCTACCGTGGCTTGAGCCACGCTGGGCGCCTTGGCGCGTGGCGGGCTCAGCCCATCCTCTTTCTTAGCCGCTTGATCGTCTCTAGCTCGTCGATGTCGGCTAGGTCTTGGAGGCGGCCGGCGGTGTTCTTCATGGTGATCATGTCGTCGATGTCGGCGACGCGGATGCTGTAGCCGCCGAGGTCGACCTCCGTGGCGTTGGCTCGGAGGGTCGCGTAGGGGGGGCCGCCTGGAGGTTCGGCGAGCAGGTCGAGCCAGCCGGCGTCGGTGTCGAGCGTGAGGAGTGACACGTGCCTGAGGGTGCGGGCGTCGGGCACAAACGGTACGTCGGCGTGGACTCCTCGTAACCGGGCGTTCAGATCGATCAGCACTTTGCCGAGTGCTTCGAGGTTCGTGGCGTCGGTGGCGAAGGTGATGTCGAGATCCTTCGTGTTTCGCGCGGAGCCGAGCAGCACTACGGCGATTCCGCCAATGACTACGAAGTCGACGTCGGCTTCCGCCAAGCGACGGAAGATCTCGGACACCTTGAGCTCAGGCGGCGTGCTCACCGCGTGCTCGTTGGCCCGCGAGCATGATCTGGCGCGCGTCGCGGTTGAACGACTCGAAGCTCTTGAGACGGTCCCCAGGTGATAGGCGCAGTCGGTTGGCGATCAGCGTCTCGTCGACGCCGGGCTCGCTTCGCGCTGCCACGAGGAGTAAGCGGTGTCCCGTCTCAGCCAGTGCACGTTCGAGCGTCGTCACCGTTGGATTCGCACCGGGGGTTTCGAGACGGGCGATAGCCGATTGTGTTGTCCCGAGTCGCTTTGCTAATTCAGCCTGCGTGAGTCCCGCACGAATTCGGGCATTTTTTATCGCTTCAGACGCAGTCATCGAGGCTCATTATAGCTCAAATGTGATATTTGGCGAATGGCCTTGGACCGCTGGCCTCGTTGCTACTCCACCTAAACTCAGGCCCCTCATGTCCGACCTCGAGTCCAAGACCCGTTACGACCCCGGCGAAGTCGAGCCGCGGATCATGCGTCTGTGGCTGGAGTCGGGCCTGTTCCATCCCGAGCCCGAGGGCACGCCGGATGAGAACTACTCGATCGCGATCCCGCCGCCGAACGTGACCGGGGTGCTCCACATGGGGCATGCGCTGAACAACTCGATCCAGGACACCCTGGTGCGTTATCACCGCATGCAGGGCCAGCGGACGAAATGGATCTTCGGCACCGACCACGCGGGGATCGCGACGCAGACGCAGGTCGAGCGCGCCCTCGAGCGCGAGGGGCTCTCCCGCGAGGAGATCGGACGCGAGGCGTTTGTGGCGCGGGTGTGGGAGTGGCGCGAGCAGTACGGCGACGCGATCGTCGAGCAGCTCAAGCGCCTGGGCGCGTCGTGCGACTACGAGGACGAGCGCTTCACCCTGGACGAGGGCTACGCCAAGGCCGTGCTCGAGGTGTTCGTGGCGCTGTACCGCAGGGACCTCATCTATCGCGACCGTTACATGGTCAACTGGGACCCCGGCAGCCGTTCGGCGATCTCCGATCTCGAGGTCGAGGACCGCGACGTCACGGACACGCTCTATTACATCGATTACCCGCTGGCGTCCGGCTCGGGCGCGATCACCGTGGCCACCGTTCGGCCCGAGACGATGCTCGCGGACACCGCGCTCGCCGTGCACCCAGACGACGAGCGCTATCGACGGCTGATCGGGGAGACGGCGGTGCTCCCGATCGTCGGTCGACGGCTGAAGATCATCGCCGACGAGTACGTGAAGCCCGAGTTCGGCACCGGAGCGCTGAAGATCACCCCCGGGCATGACCCGAATGACTTCGACATCGGGCGCCGGCACGGGCTGGCGCAGATCAGCGTGATCGGGGAGGATGGTCGCATGACGGCCGAGGCGGGCGAGCGCTTCGCGGGCCTGACGGTCGTCGAGGCACAGCGCGAGGTGGTGCAGGAACTGCGCGAGAAGGGGCTGATCGCGCGCGCTGAGGAGTATCCGCACACCGTCCCCTTCTCCCATCGCTCCGGCGAGCGGATCGAGCCGCTCGTCTCGCTGCAGTGGTTCATGCGGATGGACGAGCTCGCCCAGCCGGCGATCGACGCCGTCAAGGACGGTCGCGTGAAGTTCGCCCCCGAGCGCTTCGCCAAGGTCTACCTCGACTGGATGGAGAACATCCGACCGTGGTGCATCTCGCGCCAGCTGTGGTGGGGCCACAGGCTTCCCGTGTGGTACCGCGGGAATGAGACCTACGTGGGCACCGAGCCGCCCCGGGGCGAGGGCTGGGAGCAGGACCCCGACGTCCTCGACACCTGGTTCTCGAGCGCGCTGTGGCCGTTCGCGACGCTCGGCTGGCCGCAGGACACCCCGGCGCTGCGGGCGTTCTATCCCACCGACGCGGTGGTCACCGGGCGCGACATCATCTTCCTCTGGGTCGCCCGGATGATCATGATGGGGCTCGAGTTTCGCGAGCAGGTGCCGTTCGACGACGTCCACATCACGTCGATCATCCAGGCGCCGGACGGGCGGCGGATGTCGAAGTCGCTGGGGACGGGGATCGATCCGCTGAACCTGATCGACGGCGGGCCCCGCCCGCCCGTGTTCGCCCAGGGGGGCGACTTCCCCGCCTACGGCGCCGACGCGGTCAGGTGGGGGCTGCTCGCCATGTCCTCGGGCCAGGATGTCCGCTTCAGCGAGGAGAAGGTCGCCCAAGGCCAGCAGCTGACGAACAAGCTGTGGAACGCGGCCCGGCTGATCCTCCTGGGAGTCGATTCCGACGCGCGCCCGGGAGTGAGCGAGGTGAGCGCGATCGAGGACCGCTGGATGCTCTCCCGGCTCGCCCGCGCCAAGGCGGAGGTCCGCGGGCGGATCGAGCGCTACGACTTCTCCCACGCGGCGCTCGCGCTGTACGACTTCGTCTACGGCGAGCTGTGCGACTGGTACCTCGAGCTCGTCAAGCCGAGGCTGCGCGATCACGATGGCGACGCGCAAGCGACGCTGTTGCACGTGCTCGTCGAAACGGTCGCGCTCGCCCACCCGATCATCCCCTTCGTCACCGAGGAGATCCACGCCCACGTTCCCGGGGTGGACGGCCTGCTCGCCGCCGGGACCGCGGACCTCTCCGAGGCGGTCGACGAGGACGCCGAGGCGGCGATCGCGCGAATGATGGCCGCCGTGCAGGCGATCCGTGGCTGGCGCGATGAGGCCGAGGTCAAGGCCGCGGCGATCATCCCCGCACGGCTGGTCGCGAGCGGGTACGAGGAGACGGCGGCCCAGATCGAGCGCCTGGCGCGGCTCACGTTCTCGCGCGACGGGGAATCGGCCGGCGGCGCGGTCGGCGTCCCTGCCGATTCCATCGAAGTCGCGGCCACGGTGGCGATCCCCGGCGGCGCGATCGAGATCCTGCCCACCGATGAGCTCGACGCGGGGGCCGCCGAGGCCAAGCGGGCCGGCCGGCGCAAGAAGCTCGCGGCCGAGATCGAGCGGGCTCAGGCCAAGCTGGCCAACGACGGCTTCGTCGCCAAGGCCCCGCCGCATGTGGTGGCGGCCGAGCGCGAGAAGCTCGCGCGGCTCCAGGAGGAACTCGACTCGCTATGACCCCGGCCTGGAGCGCTGAGGACGCCGAGCGCTATCTGCTCTCGCTCGAGCTCTTCGGGATGAACTTCGGCCTCGAGCGGATGCGCAGGCTGATGACCGCGCTCGGGAATCCCCAGCGCCGGTTCGGCTCGATCCACGTCGTCGGCACGAACGGGAAGTCTTCGACCACGCGGATGACCGCCGCCATTCTCGAGCGTCATGGCCTGCGCACCGGCGCCTATCTCTCACCCCACCTCGGCTACTACTCGGAGCGGATCCGGGTCGCGGACGCCGACATCGAGCCGCGCGCGTTCGCCGCTGCCGTGCAGCGTGCCGCGCGGGCCGCCGAGCTCGTCGACAACGCCGCCCGAGGCGCAGATCGCGTCACCCAGTTCGAGGCGCTCACGGCCGCCGCGTATTCGGAGCTCGCGGCTCGTGGCGTCGAGGTCGCGGTGGTCGAGGCGGGGCTCGGCGGTCGCTACGACGCCACCAATGTGATCCCGTCGAAGGTGCAGGTCCTGACCAGCGTCGGCCTCGAGCACACCCGCTGGCTCGGACCGACGATCGATGACATCGCGCGGGAGAAGCTCGCCGTCGTCCAGCCCGACGGAGTCCTCGTCCTGGGTCCCGGGCTGCATCCTGACGCCGACGCTGTGGGGCGCGAGGTGGCGGAGCAAACCGGCGCGCGGATCGTGCGTGCGCCAGCCGATCCCGGCCTCCCGGTAGGACCGCTCGGGGTTTTCCAGCGGCGGAACTTCGCCGTCGCGCGGGCGGCGGCGGAGGCCTACCTGGGCCGGCTCGAACCCGAGCTCGTTGCGCGGGCGGCGGCTGAGGTCCGGGTGCCCGGCCGCCTCCAGGTGGTGGATCAGGAACCCCTGACTCTGCTCGACGGTGCCCACAACCCCGACGGGATCGCGGCGCTGGCCGAGTCGCTCCCCGAGATCGCCGGCGGTCGGCGCACGGTGGCGGTCGTGTCGATCCTCGACGACAAGGATGCGGCCCTGATGCTGGCGACGCTCCTGCCGGCCTGTCATGCGGTGGTCCTCACGAGCAGTCAGAATCCGCGTGCCTTGCCGCCGCCAACGCTCGAATCATTGACCCGACAGATCGGTGGACCCCCGGCTGAGCTCGTGCGTGAACCTCGCGCGGCGCTCGAGCGCGCCCGCGCGATCGCCGGTAAGGCGGGCGTCGTGGTGGCGACAGGCTCGATCTATCTCGTCGCCGATCTCCTGCGCGAGACGCCCGCGGGGCGCCGCGCCTCGATGCTGTGACCGAGCCCGAACCCGACGAGAATCCCAGCTTCCTGACCATGATCGGCCTGGTTGCGCTGATCGTCGCCGTGGTCATCCTGGTGTTCTTCGGCATCGGCTACCTGTTCGGTCGGGCCTTCCTCTAGTCGTCCGACCACCGCTACCACTAGACTCGCCGCTGACAATGGCCGCGTTTGCCGTATTCGGGATCAGCAACAGCGGTGTGAACACCGCTGTCAACCTGCTGATCGTCTTCCTGGTGGTGATCTGGCTGGCGCTCGTGTACTGGACCTACGCGGACGCTCGGCGCCGGATTGCCGACCCGATGCTCATCGGGTGCGCCACCGTGGCGTCGTTCTTCCCCTTTGTCGGCACGATCATCTACATGATCGTGCGCCCGCCCGAGTATCTCGACGACGTGCGCGAGCGCGAGCTCGAGATGCAGGCCGCCGAGGCTCGGCTCGCCCAGCTCGGCTACCAGCTGTGCCCGCACTGCGATTACGAGGTCGAGAAGGACTTCCTGCGCTGCCCGAGCTGCATGCGCAAGCTCAAGGACCCCTGCATCGCCTGCGGGCGGCCGCTGGACCCGAGCTGGAAGATCTGCCCGTTCTGCGAGGCAGAGGTCAACGTCGCAAGCACGGCGCCCCGCCGCGCGCGTCGACGTCGCGAAGAGCCCCAGCCGGCGGCGGGCGCCGCCGACCAGCCCTTCCCGGGCTAATCCGCCGGAGGCGGATTAGCTTGGAGTCGGCAAGGAGGCGGGGCGCCTTCGGCGCCTTGGAGCCGGCAAGAGGGCGCGTGGCGTTTCGTAGCGCTTGGGGCCGGCTCCCTGGGGTGCAGGGTCGCGTCGCGCCGCTGGCGCCGAAGGCGCCCGCTACCTTGCTGGCTAACCCGACATCAGGAGATCACTGAAACCTTATGCAGCGGACACTTATCCTCGTCAAGCCCGACGCGTTTGCGCGGGGACTGACGGGCGAGATCATTGCCCGGTTTGAGCGCAAGGGGCTGCGGCTGGTTGCGCTCGGCCACCTGACGATGACGCGCGAGCTGGCCGAGCGCCACTACGCCGAGCACGCGGGCAAGCCGTTCTTCGAGGGCCTCGTCGAGTTCATCACCTCGGCGCCGCTCGTGTCGCTCGTACTCGAAGGGGAGCAGGCGATCGCCGCGGCGCGCCAGCTCATCGGGGCGACGGACCCGCTTACGGCGGCGCCGGGGTCGATCCGCGGCGACTACGCGCTCGAGGTGGGGGAGAACATGGTGCACGGATCGGATTCGCCTGAATCCGCCGCGCGGGAGATCGCGCTGTTCTTCCCCGACCTGAACTGATCCTCGCCTCGCGCTCGCCGCAGCGGCGGGCGATTCTCGAGCAGCTCGGGATCCCCTTCGAGGTTCGCATCGCCGATGTCGAAGAGATCGTCGAGGGGCCTCCGCACGAGGTCGCGCTCGAGAACGCCTACCGCAAGGCGGCGGCGATCGGCGCCGGCCTTACCCCGAGCGCGGGGATGAGCGGCCCGGGCAAGGGCGCCGGCGAGACCACCCCCGCGCTCGTGCTCGGCGTCGACACGATCGTCACGCTGGGCGGGAGGATCTACGGTAAGCCCGCGGACCTCGAGGAAGCCCGCGCCACGCTGCGCGCGCTCTCCGGTCACCGCCATGCCGTGCTCAGCGGCGTGTGCCTGATCGAGGGCGCCCGGGTGCGCACGGCGGTGAGCACCACGCTCGTCGAGCTCCGTGCGCTCGACGACGTGCTGCTCGAGTGGTACCTCGCCACTGGCGAGTGGGCGGAGCGGGCAGGCGCCTACGCAATTCAGGGCCGCGGAGCGGCGCTCGTGGAGCGCATCGAAGGCGATTATCTGAACGTCGTCGGCCTGCCCGTCGCCACGCTGCTCGAGCTCGCTCCCGAGGTCCTGAGGGTGCCCTGAGTGGAGCCCTCGGGTTTACATATTTTCCAGCCATTTTTCTCCCGCGACGGCGTTTCGGGGAGGCCGGGTCGCAGTAGTGGTGTTCGATACACTGGACGGTGGATGGGCCTGGCGGCGACGCGCCTCCACCAACCTCGCCGGCCGTCTCGAGCTTTACCTACCTCTTAGATACGCATGGGTCTCTTCACGTACATGACCGGTTTCGGCGGCCGCGATATGGCTGTGGATCTCGGCACGGCCAATACGCTCGTGTACGTGCGCGGGCGGGGGATCGTCCTCTCCGAGCCGAGCGTCGTCGCCGTCGATTCGCGGACGGGCGAGGTACATGCGGTGGGAATCGAGGCCAAGCGCATGCTCGGGCGCACGCCGGGCACCATTTCCGCCATCCGCCCGCTCAAGGACGGGGTGATCGCCGATTTCGAGGTCACCGAGGAGATGCTCAGGCATTTCATCCAGAAGGTGCATCAGAATCGGTGGGCGCACCCGAGAGTGGTTGTGTGCGTGCCCTCGGGCGTCACCGGGGTCGAGAAGCGTGCGGTCGAAGAGGCGTGCCTCTCTGCCGGCGCGCGCCAGGCGTACCTGATCGAGGAGCCGATGGCGGCCGCGATCGGCGCCGGTCTGCCCGTCGGGGAGCCGACGGGCTCGATGGTCGTGGACATCGGCGGTGGCACCTCCGAGGTCGCGGTGATCTCGCTCGGCGGGATCGTCGTGTCGCAATCGATTCGCGTCGGTGGCGACGAGATGGACGAGGCGATCATCAACTACGCCAAGAAGGAGTACAAGCTCCTGATCGGTCAGCAGACCGCGGAGGAGCTGAAGCTCGAGATCGGCTCGGCCTGCCCGATGGAGGAGGAGCTGCAGGCGGAGATCCGCGGCCGCGACATGGTCTCCGGTCTGCCGAAGACTGTCGTCTTGACGAGCGAGGAGATTCGCCAGGCGCTGGAAGAGCCGCTGAACCAGATCATCGAAGCGGTCAAGGAGACGCTCGACCGCACCCCGCCGGAGCTCGCCTCGGACATCATGGACCGCGGCATCATGCTCGCCGGCGGCGGCGCGCTGCTGCAGCGTCTGGACGAGCGCCTGCGCGACGAGACG
>DATCEM010000461.1:0-4577 GCA_036510175.1 Solirubrobacteraceae bacterium
AGGCGTTCGAGCCGCTGCGCGCCGCCGACGGCCGCATCTTCGGCGCGCTCGAGATCGACCTGCCGCTCCAGCCGATCCTCGACCAGACCGCACAAGAGCGCCGGGACATCCTCATCTTCGTCATCGGCGCACTGGTCGCCCTGTGGTTGCTCGTCTTACCGTTCACGACGCGAGCGACCGTGGGCATCGCCCGCTCCTGGACCCCGGGCCGCCGTCGCCTGCTCACCGAGTTCCGGCGCGCTCTCGATGAGGGCGCGGTCGAGCTCCTCTACCAACCCCAGATCTGGACCAGGGACGGAAGCGTGCACGGTTTCGAGGCGCTCGTTCGCTGGCGCCGCGCCGGCCGCTTGCAGACGCCGGATACGTTTCTTCCCATCGTCGAGGGCAGCCCCCTGATGACCGCCCTGAGCAACCGGGTCATCGAGCTCGCCACTGTCCAGCTCGCGGCCTGGCGTCAGAGGGGCTACACGCCACGCGTGTCGATCAACCTCTCGGCCAAGGACCTCGAGGACGCGACGCTCGCCTCACGGATCGGAGGTGCGCTCAGCGCTCACGCGGTACCCAGCGACCAGCTGACGGTCGAGGTGACCGAGACAGCGATCCTCCGCGACACCGCCTGTGCACAACGCGTGCTCACCGAGATCAGCGACCTCGGCGTTCAGGTCTCAGTCGACGACTTCGGCACCGGGCACGCCTCGATCAGCCGCCTGCACCAATTCCCCATCGACGAGGTCAAGGTCGACCGCTCGTTCGTCACTCCCACCGACGCGCGCACCCGCGCCTACCTGAAGGCGATTATCCGCTTCGCTCAGAGCCTCGAGCTCCGGGTGGTCGCCGAGGGCGTCGAAGAGGAGTGGACGCTCGCCTTCCTCCGCGAGCAGCGCTGCGACGTCGCCCAGGGGTACTACATCGCCAGGCCCCTCCCCGCCGGCCAGATCCAGGACTGGCTCTCGGCCAACACGCCGGGGAAGGCGGCGGGCGGTGGCCCCGTTCCCGTGCCGTTGCGTGAGCAGGGCCAGATCCCCGGCGCGAGTATCAGCTCCGTGTAAACCTCGAACGGCCCCGCCGGCAGGCGCACCTACGATGTGCCCATGAGCACGATGGTGATGGTGGTCGAGGACGATCCGAGCATCGGGGCGCTCGTGCGAACCTACCTCGAGCGCGACGGCTACCAGGCGCTCTGGGTGCGCTCGGGCGAGGACGCGCTCGCCGAGCTCGGCCGGCATCCGATCGAGCTCGTCGTCCTCGACATCGGCCTGCCGGGGATCGACGGCTTCGAGGTCTGCCGGCGGATCGACGGCCGCGTGCCCGTGATCATGCTCACCGCTCGAGACGAGGAGGCCGACGTGGTGGCGGGTCTCGAGCTCGGGGCCGACGACTACGTGCCCAAGCCGTTCTCTCCGCGTCAGCTCACCGCGCGCGTAAAGGCGGTGCTGCGTCGCGCCGACACCAGGGCGTCGGGGGATGACGTGAGCACGCTCGGGCCGATCACCCTCGCGCGGCGATCTCGGGAGGTGTTCGCCGATGGTCACGAGCTCGAGCTCACACAGCGCGAGTTCGACCTGCTCGAATACCTCCTGCGGCGGACCGGTCAGGTGGTCACGCGCGACGAGCTGCTCGAGGCTGTATGGGGATTCGTTCTTCCGGGCCAGACGCGAACCGTCGAAGTCCACGTAGCCCAGCTGCGCAAGAAGCTCGGCCACCCGGAGCTCATCCGCACGGTGAGGGGCCACGGCTATAAGGCGAGCATCCGATGACCCTGCGCCGGCGCGTGTTCGCCTTCGTCGCCCTGGCCGCCATCGCCTCGTGCGTGCTCACCGTCAGCGTCGCCGCCGTGCTCGTACGCCACCAGGTCGCCGCGCAGCGGCTGACCGCGCTGCAGCGCGAAGCTGACCTCGTCGCCACCGTGGGCGCCGCGCGCGGCGCGCTGAATCCCGGGCCCCACGTCTACACCGCGGCCGCGGGCGTCACGACGCGGCCGCGCCGCCTCGGTCCCCTGCGGGCCAGCCTCGTCCTCGCGGCCCTCCCCCCCGCCGGCAACGCACAGGGGACCGCAACCGTCCGCGGGCGCACCTTCATCTACGCCGAGCGCACTACGCCCAATGGCCTCGTGGTCCTCATCCGAGGCGCCGGTCTCGCGTTCGGCGAGTGGCGCCCATTCCTTCTCAGCCTCGTCCTCGCCGGGCTGGGCGGCGCGCTGCTGGCAGCCGTGCTCTCCTATCTGCTCGCGCGCCGCCTGACCCGTCCGCTGGCCGAGCTCGCGTCCGCGACCACCGCCATCGCGAGGGGCGCACGCGGCGTCGCCGTTCCCGTGCGCGGGGACGACGAGCTGGCCGCCCTTGCGGGCTCGTTCAACTGGATGTCGGGAGAGCTCGAGCGTGCGCGCGAGGAGCAGCGCGACTTCCTCGAGTCGGTGAGCCACGAGCTGAAGACGCCGCTGACCTCAATCCGCGGCTACGCCGAGGCGCTCGACGAGGGCGCCGTCGCCCCGGCGGACGGCGCCCGGGTCATCGCCGCCGAAGCCCGGCGGCTCGAACGGCTCGTGCAGGATCTGCTCGATCTCGCACGGCTCGGGCGCGCCGGGTTCGAAGTCGCGCACGAGCCGATCGATCTTGCCAGCGTCGCGCGCCGCTCCGTCGAGCGTCACCTACCTCGCGCGCACGAGCTGGGGATCGCCCTCTCCGCCACCGGAGCGCCCGAAGCTGGCGCAATCGGCGACTCCGAGCGCCTGCTCCAGGCGACCTCGAACCTGGTGGAGAACGCCTTGCGTCTGACGCCGGCCGGAGGATCGGTCACCATTACCGCCCACTCAGCGGGCGCTGAGAGCACGATCGCCGTACGCGATACGGGGCCCGGGCTGGAGCCCGACGACCTCCCGCGCGCCTTCGATCGCTTCTATCTCTACGACCGCTACCGCTCCGAGCGCGCCGTGGGCTCCGGGCTCGGGCTCGCGATAGTCGAGCAGCTCCTGGCGAGGATGGGGGGCAGCGTCGCAGCGAGCGTCGCTCCCGGCGGCGGGGCGCAGTTCACGCTGAGCCTGCCCAAGGACGATTCTCCTCGGCCTGGCCCACGAGCACCCATTCCTGCTCGCGCGGGCTAGGCAGGCCTACGCCGCGATGTTCCGCTCGGTCAGATGCGCGCCGACCTTGCGCTTGACCCGCTGCAGGGCGTTGTCGACCGTCTTGCAGTCGCACCCGATGCGCTGCCCGACCTCCTCGTAGGAGCGCCCGTCGAGGTAGAGCGAGAGGACACGCGACTCAAGCTCGGAAAGCGCCGTCGATATGCACGTGACGAGCGCCCGCAGCTCCTCGGAGGAGATGACCTGGTTGACGGGGTCGTGCACGGGCGAGCCCGGGATCACCTCGTCGAGCGTCGGCTCCCCGTCGCCGGAGGCGGACGCGGGCGAGGAGGAGAACGAGACGTACTGGTTGAGCGGGGCGTGCTTGTTGCGCGTCGCCGTCTTCACCGCAGTGATGATCTGGCGGGTGATGCAGAGCTCGGCGAAGTTCCGGAAGCTCGACTCTCGGTCTGTCCGGTAGTCGCGCACGGCCTTGTACAGGCCCACCAGGCCCTCCTGGATCAGGTCGTCGGCGTCTCCGCCGGCGAGGAAATAGGACGACGCCTTGAGGCGGACGAAACCGTAATAACGACGGACGATCCGATCGTACGCGTCGGCGTGCCCCTGTTTGGCGAGCGCGATCAGGTACCCATCCTCTAGCTGAGGTTGAGCCTGAGAGGAGGCTGAGAGTTTGGCCACGATGCAGATCCCTCCGGCGACCCGCGATTGCGAGTCGTTCGAGTTCGTGGCGGGCTACCTCCCCTGGCGCCGCACCTTATTTGATTGACTGCGGCACCCCGCGAACTTGGTTCGCGACTGTCGCACTCTTCCTCAGACAGAGCCGAGCCTAAAGCTCAGCTTTATCCTTATATGCGGCGCGAGCTTGACATAGCAACGCTCGCGTGTCAAGGGTTGGGAGGGCTATTGCGCGCGCGCCGCGCCCGAGCGAGCGCCCGACGCACGACCGCGCGCCACCTCGTAGGCGAGCACGGCGGCAGCCGCGCTCACCCCCAGCGACTCGATCCTGCCCCGCAGGGGGAGCGCAACGAGGGCGTCGCAGGCCGACGCCACCCGCGGGCGAATGCCCTGACCCTCGGAGCCGAGCACGAGCACGACGCCGCCGCCGTAGTCGACCTCGACGTAGCTCATCTTCGCCGCCCCATCGGCGCCGTAGCACCAGCACCCGGCGGCCTTGGCGGCGATGAGGAAATCGGCGAGATTGCGCACGCGGGCGACGGGCAAGTGCTCGACCGCGCCAGCCGAGGTCTTGCATACGGCGGCCGTGACCTCCGCCGCGCGGCGCTCAGGCACGACGAGACCGCTCGCCCCGGCGCATTCGGCGGTGCGGCAGATGGCGCCGAGATTCTGCGGGTCCTGGACCTGGTCGAGCGCGATGAGGAACGGATCCGGCACCGCCAGCATGCCCTCGGCGGAGGCGTAGCGGTACTCGGAGACCTCGGCGCACACGCCTTGATGCGCGGAGGACCCGCACCGAGCCTCGATCTCCTGCGCGGCGACG
>DATCEM010000462.1:0-2608 GCA_036510175.1 Solirubrobacteraceae bacterium
CGCACCGTCGCCATGTAGGAGCTGTGGAGCTCCTGCGAGCGTGCTCGCTCTTCCTTGAACGTCTCGCGCAGATCCGCCGCGTAGCGCTCGAGCTGGCGCTCCTTGTCCGCCGACTCCTGCTCGTGGCGCGCGAGCTCACCGCGCAGGCGCCCGATCTCCTCCCGCAGTTCCGTCTCCGTCGTCACCGCCATTGCCCGCGAAGCGTAGCTCGCGAGCGCCGCCCTAGCCCGCGTGCACGTCCCCTTCATCGCGCAGTGCGGCGAGGAGCGCCGTGGCCGCCTGCTCGACCGGCACCACCTCGATCCCCAGGCGCTCGATCCCCGGCGGCGCCGGTCCGGCGCCGTCGGAGAAGAGGATCACCGCCTGGCGCAGCCGGCGCCCGCGCAGGTCGAGCGCCTGGAGGACGGCCTGGGGGCTGCGGATCCCCGCATCCACGAGCGCCACCTCGAAGCGACGCTCGCTGCACACCCGAGCGGCGGCGGGCCCGCTCGTCTCCCAATCGTGCTCGATGCCCAGCTCGCGGATCGCCGGCTCCAGCGCGACGCGCATCTCCTCGCGGCCCACCACGAGGACCCGCGAACGGCCGGCGATCACGGCAGCGCCGAGCACCTCGCGCAGTTCGTCGGCGTCGATCGGCTTGGCGACGACGAATTCGCCGGTGAGCTCATGGCGTCCGGAGAACACCGAGACGAAGACGATCGGCGTACGGCGCAGGCGCACGTCGGCACGGATCTCACGCAGGACATCGAAGCCGTCCATCCCCGGCATCAGGATGTCGAGGGTCACCGCGTCGAAGTGGCTCTCGCGCAGCCGCGCGAGCGCCGACTCACCGTTGCTCACCACCTCGGTCTGGACGTCGAGCGCGGCGAGCTGGCCGGCGATGAGCTCCGCGATGTCGGGCTCGTCGTCGACGACGAGCACCCGGCGGCCCCGCATGGCGGTGATCGAGCGCGCCACATCCGATACCCCGTCCGCGCACGGCAGCAGGACGCGGAACCTCGTGCCCTTGCCCGGCTCTGAGTCGATCTCGATCTCGCCCTCCTGTAGGTCGACGAGCGACTTGACGATCGAGAGCCCGAGCCCCGTGCCCGGGGCCCGCGAGCCGTCGTCCTCGCCGCGATAGAAGCGCTCGAACACGCGTCCTACCTCGTCCGGGCTCATCCCCGGCCCGTCGTCGGCCACGACGATCTCGATCCACCGGTGGTTGGGCTGCACGCTGACGTCAATCGCTCCGCCCTCGCCGCTGTACAGGTGGGCGTTGGTGAGTAGATTGGCCACGATCTGGCGGACGCGGCTCGCATCGGCCAGCGCCGCAGGCAGGGCGGGAGTGACGTGCACGTCGAGCCGCTGGCGCCTCTCGGCGACCCTGGGACCCATGAGCTCAGCGACCTCACGGACCTCCTCACCGACGTCGATCGGCCTGCGGTTGAGCTCGACGCGGTCGGCCTCGATCCGGGCGACATCGAGGAGATCGTTGACGAGATCGACGAGGCGGTCGGTCGAGCGCAGGATGATGTCGACGAACTCGCGCTGCCGGCTCGAGAGATCGGGGGAGCGCTCGAGGAGCTCGACGAATCCCTTGATCGAGGTCAACGGGCTGCGCAGCTCGTGCGAGGCGGTGGCGACGAACTCGCTCTTCGCGCGTTCGAGCCGCGCGCGCTCGCTCATGTCGCGCACGGTCCACACCACGGCGTGGCTCTCCTCTCCGAGTGTTGCCGCGGTCACCGCGAGCGTACGCCCCGCGTGCTCGACGGTGGTCTCCCCGCTGAGCGCCGTCCTCAGCGGAGGCAGGGGGCTGGGGCCGGCGTCGATGCGGCCACCGGGGATCAGCCCGGGGAGGAGCTCCCCCACGCGGGGATTGACGGCGGCGATCGTGCGTGCGTCCGATTCGGTGACGATGAGCGCGTCGCCCAGGCTCTCGATCGTCGCGGCGAGCCGCTGGCGCTCATCCTCGAGGCGCCGCTGGGCATTCGCCAGGTTCGTGCTCATGGCGTTGAATGCGGCTCCGAGATCCTGGAGCTCCCGGGGGCCCGCCGGAGCCACGGGCTCGCCGAGCTCGCCGGCGGCCAGCCTGCGCGTGGCGGTGACGAGGGCGTCGAGCGGACTGCGCATCGAGCTCACGAGCAGCGTGATCACCCCGATCGCGCCGATCAGCGCAAGTACGGCAGCGATCGCCACGAGCACGACGTCGCGGCGCGAAGCCGATTTCGCGGTGGCGCGGGCGGCTCGCTGGCGTGCCTGCTGACGCGTCTGCAGGCGGGCGGCGAGGATCCGCGCGCTGGCCAGCGGGCCGCGCGGTGCGGCGGCGAGGACGAGTCCACCGGCGGCCGCGAGCTGACGTGCCTGGTCCTCGGCGGCGACCTGCTCCCCGACGAGCTGAGCGCTCGGCGGATCGGCCGCCGCGAGTCCCGCCGCCGTCCGCGCGGCGGAGGCGTAGTCGGCCTGCGCCATGCGGCGGGCCGCATCGCCGGCGGAACCGCCGGGCGCGCGTAGCGCCTCCTCTTCGACGGCTCCCGCGGCGAGCAGATTGGCGCCCGCGGTCGCGAGGGTTGAGCTGCTCGCCAGCGTGTTCTCGTAGCGCTGGCGCGCCCGGTACAGGCTCGCGACT
>DATCEM010000463.1:0-5284 GCA_036510175.1 Solirubrobacteraceae bacterium
CGCCCGTGACCGCGGCGTGCACGTGATCGCGGACCCCGAGCTGCCCGAGACCTGCGACCTCATCCTCGCTCAGGACGCCACCACGCTCCTGGAGCTGTGGGGACGCTATCCGGATTCCGTGCGCGTGTTCGTGTGCCACTCGAACGTCGCGATGCTGCAGATGCCGCCTCAGATCGAAGGGGCGTGTCAGGCGCTCGTCGTGCTCAGCGACCGGATGCGCGACTGGGCGCGGGGACTCGCCTGGGCGCCGCGGATCGAGCGACTGCGTCAGCCCGTCGACCTCGACCGGTTCCGGCTACCGCCGACGCGTGGGCATGGACCGCCGCGCATCCTCGTCCTCAGCAACTACGCGTTCGGAACGCGCGCGCGCCTGATCACCGAGTCCTGCCGTGCCGCGGGCGCCGAGCTGCGCTGGATCGGTGGCCGCCACGGGCAGACCCCAACTCCCGAGGCCGAGATCGCCACGGTGGATGCCGTGATCGGCCTTGGCCGCTCCGCGCTCGACGCGATGGCCGCCACGCGCGCGGCGATGATCCTCGGACCGATCGGCGGCGACGGATGGGTCACGCCGGAGAGCTATGAGCGGCTCGAGGCCGACGGCTTCACGGGACGGGGCACGGACCGTGTCCTCGATGCTGGGTCTCTTACCGATGAGCTCTTGCGCTGGGAGCCGGCGATGGGGCAGGACGCGCGCGACCTGGTCGCGCGTCACCACGACGTTCGCACCCACGCGAGCGAGCTCATCGCCCTCGCCCGAGAACTGAAACCGCAGCCGCCGCTCGGGAACACGTTCGAGCAGGAGCTCGCCCGGTTGATCAGGCTCGAATGGCAGCGTTCCGGCGCGCTGGTGTCGACGCGTGCCGAGAACAACCGGCTCTCAGAACAGCTGCACGAGCGCGGCCGCCGCGAGGCTGAGGAGGTACGTGCGGAGATCGATCAGCTCCGGGCTCAGGTACAGGCCCTGTCGCTTGCCCTGGGTCGCGAGCAGGAACGGCTGGTCGAGCTACGCGCGACCCGTCGCTGGCGGTTCGCCAGCGCCGTCGGCAGGCCGCTCGACGTTCTGCGACGATGGCGCCGTCGAACGACTGCCGCGCCTCCACCCGGGTAGCGGCAAACGAGCCCGCACGCCTTGCCTACGAATCAGCGGCGCTCGCCTGAGCGGCTCTGCCATGATCCATGGCGATGGCAATGGCTCGATCGCGGTGGCTGGTGGCGGTGGCAGGGATGGCGATGATGGGAGCGGGATGCGGATCGAGCGCTCACCGGGCGCGGACGAGCACGGCGCCCAGCGCGGCGCCCAGGTCGGCGCCCGCGTCCGGCGGCGCGAGCGCCGTGGGCGTCATCCGCGGGTGGTCGAATGCCCTGCGCCGGGGCGACGTCGACGCCGCCGCTCGTTACTTCGCCCTGCCCAGCGACTTCATCAATGGCCCCGGCGACGCCCTCGCGATCCACACCGAGGCGCAAGCGCGGGCCGCGAACGCAACCCTGCCCTGCGGCGCCGTGCTCGTCTCCACCGTCCGGCACGGTCGCTTCATCACCGCACTTTTCCGCCTGACCAACCGGCCGGGACCGAATGCCGGATGCGGGTCGGGCACCGGCGGCCTCGCGCGCACCGACTTCGTCATCGCCAAAGGCCGCATCGTCGACTGGATCCGCGCCCCCGACGCCGGCGGCGCCGCGCCGGCACCGCTCACTCCTTCGACGACCCCGGCCGGCGGCCCGGTGGTCTGAGCCTCAGGCCGCGACGAGCTCGATCCGATTCCCCCACGGGTCCTCTGAGAAGAACCGGCGGCTGTCCGCAAGCGCGTCGTCCCAGAGCACGCTGGCGCCGGCCGCGGCCAGGCGCTCGGCGAGCGCATCGATCTCTCCCGATCCCACGAGCAGGGCAGGATGGGCCTTGCGCGCCGGGACGAACGGCTCCGCGACGCCGATATGCAGTTGCTGAGCGCCGAGCCTGAACCAGACCCCGCCCCGCGCGCGTAGCGGCTCGGGCTTCTCGACCTCGGTCAAGCCGAGGAGCTCGCCGAAGAAGCGCCGCGCCTGCGCTTCGCAACCGGGCGGGGCCGCGAGCTGGACGTGATCGAGCCCGACGATGCTCACGTCGGTTTGCTCAGAACAGCGCTTCCTGCTCCGCGCGGAGCGGGTCGCCGTGACGGCCCGGCGGCTCCTGCCCGAGGGCGAGCGCCAGATCCTCGGCGAGCGCCCGCTCCGAGCGCGAGGCGACGAGGGGCGCCTCGATCCCCTCGACGTGCACGAGGGTCCGCCGGCGATCGCCGCGCTCGGCGCCCTCGAGCGGGACCAGCGCATAGACACGGTCGGCGCGGACGAACTTGCCGTAGCCGAGAGGAATCATCGGTGCCGGTGCACGCGCCATCGGGCGTTCATCGTACGCCGCCGCGGGCACCCGAGTGCGAACCGGCGAAGTCCCGCGCCGCCGAGAGGAAGCGCACGATCGGGAGCAGCCGCGACCGCAGCCGCCACCATCCGCCGGCCTCGATGCTCAGCAGCGTCTGGTGACGCTGCTCGAGCAGCACGATGTCCCCAGACGCCTTCTCGAGCGCGGCCTCCCGGACCTCGGCCTGTTCCCGCTCGCGCTCGAGCTCGGCCACGAGCTGGGCCCGACCGAGCACCGGCGCGAGGTCTCCGTTCAGCCACGCCATCGTCGCCCAGTCGGTGCCGCGCGCCGCGATCAGCCGCAGGAGGAGCCGGGCGCAGACCGTGTCGACGCTCCCATCGGGGAGCCGCAGCTCGGGGACGAGCCAGAGAAGGTCGACGTCGAGCAGCCGATCGTGCACGGCGAGGAAGTGGGCCTGGGCGAGGAGCTTCTCGACCTTCTCAGAGCACGCGGTGAAGGGCGAGAGCACTGGGCGGTGGCCGTCCATGTGGTGCAGGACCCGGGCCTCGCGGCAGCGGCGGAAGCTGCCTGGCTGTGCCTGCTCGACGCGGTGACACCAGTCGTTGTCCTCGTAGTAGGCGGCCATCCCCTCGTCGATCGGGAACCTCCGCAGCGCCTCGGCCCGGAGCAGCGCCGCCGTGCCCGGCACCCACCCCGAGGGGCCGGTCGGCGCCAGGCTCGGGTCGTCGAAGGGGAGTCTCCCGCCGACGAGGGTGAATGACGCCAGCTCCTCGGAGATCGTCATCCAGCCGCCGTAGTGGAGCACGTTCCCGTCTCCATCCACGACGAGCGAAGTCACTCCCACGGCGTCGGGATGGGCGTCGAGATCGGCGAGAAGGTGCTCGAGCGCTCCCGGCATGAGCTCGGCGTCGTCGTCGAGGAAGAGGACGAGCTCGGTCTCGACGAGCCCGGTCGCGAGCCGGCGTCCGCCGGCGCAGCCGAGGTTCCGCTCCGAGCGGTGGAGCTCGACGCGCGGGTCCTCGGCCGCGAGGGCGCAGAGTGCATGCCGCGTCGGGTCATCGGAATTGTTGTCGAGGACGAGCACGGTGACGGGGACGGCCGCCGCTGTCACCGAGCGCACCGCCGCGGTCACGAGCTCCGGGCGATTATGCGCGAGGATGACCGAGGTGATCCGCGCCGGGCCCTCGGGGGGCACCGCGAGGACGGGCGCCGCGGCGCTCCGAAGTCGCTCGTAGGCGGGAGCGGGGACCCGTCCGTTGCTCCTGGCGCCGGCGGCGACGCTCCGCGGCGCCGGGATCTGCCGCACTCCGAATCCGCGCAGATACCCGTCGGCGATCGACTCGAGCTCTTGATAGTTGCTCGGCGCGAACTCGACCTCCTTGCCCATCAGCGCCGCCGCGATCATCACCTGCGCGCGATCGGTCCGCACGAGCGCGTGGCGGGCGATCACCTCGAGCCACGCCGCGAGGCTCTCGCGGGTGATCGAGATGTCCTCGTTGTCCTCCACCAGCAGCTCATCCCGGGGCGCTTCGCGGTCGGCGCGAAAGGCGTTCAGCGTCCCCGCGCCTTCGGCCCGGTAGGCGGCGAAATCGCAAAAGAAGGCGCAGTCGTGGGCGGCGCGCGCCCGGCACAGGCCGGCGATCGCCTCGAAGGACTTCGGCTCGCGGGCGAACACCGTCGCCTTGCAGCGCTCGAGCGCCCGCCGCACCGCGTCCTCGGCGACGTCGAAGCTCGAGGGAAGGACGATCACCCGGTCGAAGCGAAGCTCGGCGATCGCCAGCGCGCGCGGCATCCACTCGTGGTCGCTGCGGCAGCACGCTCCACTGCCTGTGAGCAGTGCGGTGTCGCCACTGCTCGAAGCGAGCTCATCGAGCCCGATCTCGCGGTAGACGTGCTGCTCGAGGAGCCGGCGCGTTCCCGCCCAGATCAGCTCGTCTCCGATGTTGCCCAGGCCCCGGACGAAGACCAGGTCCTCGCCCTCGCCGATCTCGCCGAGCAGCGCCGCTGCGCTCGCGGCTAAGACTGCGTCATGCTCGATTTCGCCCATGGCCGGGCGATTCTGACAGTCAACTATGCGGAGTGTCGCCTAGCTGTCGGCGAGGATGAGACCGAGGCGCCGTTCGAGCGCCCCCGCGAGCATCTCGCGCACGGGACCACGCTCGAAGCGCTCGGTAAGCGCCGAGAGAAAGCCCTCGATGACCAGGCGCTTGGCGACGTCCTCGCGCATCCCGCGCGAGCGCAGGTAGAAGAGCTGCTCGGCATCGAGCTGGGCGATCGCCGCGGCGTGCGTGCAGCGCACGTCGTTGGCCTGGATCTCCAGGCCGGGGATCGCGTCGGCGTGGGCGCGCTTGGATACGAGCAGGTTGCGCGACTCCTGGAAGGCGTCGGTCTTCTGCGCCCCGGGGTCGACGATGATGTTGCCCTTCCACACCGCCGTCGAGCGACCCTGAAGGACGCCGCGGAAGGCGAGGTCCGAGGTCGTATTCGGAGCGGCGTGCTCCTGCGTGGTGTCGAAGTCGATGTGCTGGCGCCCGTGGCTCGCGTACGCGCCGGTCACCCGGGCGTCAGCGCCGGGACCGCCGAGCCGCGTGTCCATGCGGACGCGTCCACCCGTCGATCCGAAGCCGAAGGCCACCCATTCGAGCGAAGCGTCGCGGCCGACCTCGGCGCGCTGGGAGCCGAAGATCCAGCTGCGCTCGGACAGCGCCTGGCCGCACACGTAGCGTAGCCGCGCATTCTCGGAGACGACGAGCTCGACGACGGTGTTGAACACGCCCTCGAGGTCCTCTGAGGCCGACAGGTACTGCTCCCATACTTCCGCCTGGGCGCCGTCCTCGATGACGATCAGGGTGCGGCGATGCAGCTCCGTGCCCGAGGCGCTCTGGACCTGGGTGAGGAGGATCGGATGCTCGAGCGCGACGCCCGAGG
>DATCEM010000464.1:0-4272 GCA_036510175.1 Solirubrobacteraceae bacterium
GGCGAGGTCATGTCCTGCGGTCCACCGCCCGGCACCAGCCCTATCTGCGGGCCCGCAGCCTCGAAGCCGACATAGTAGGACGAGTCGCTCTGCGGCGCGATGCCAAGCAGGGCGGCGTACACCGCCTTGGCCGGAGCCAGGTCGGACACGGGATGGAGGACGATCTTGATTCCCTCGGTGGGGGTGGAAGAGCCGGTCATGGTCACTCCTGGAGTCGTGGGTCAGATCGACCCGGTGGGTAGCGGTCGTGTGAGGACGAACAGCGAGCCACCAAATCGACAGTCGGCACCACAGATCTGGTGAATCGCGATGTCCATGAAGGTCATGCTAAGCGTGGCTCCGTGATCCGCGCTTCTCCGAAACTGCTCGCTTTCGGCCGGTACTCCCAAGGCGCGGGGCGGCCGAGTCAGGACTCAGCATCTGTGGGAAAATGGAGAATATGGGGATGAACACCGACATTGACGAGCTGCGTCACCTGCGCCGGGCGCGCGACCGGATGGACCGCGAGTACGCGCAGCCGCTTGACGTCCCGGCGCTCGCCCGCACGGCGCTGATGTCGCCGGCGCACTTCAGCCGCCGCTTCCGCGAGGCGTACTCCGAGACGCCGTACTCCTATCTCATGACCCGGCGCATCGAGCGGGCGAAGGCGCTGCTGCGCCGCGGCGACCTGAGCGTGACGGACGTCTGCTTCGCGGTCGGCTGCACGAGTCTCGGCTCCTTCTCCACCCGGTTCACCGAGCTCGTCGGCGAGACGCCGTCCACGTACCGCGCCCGCAACCACGAGGAGCTGCGTGTCGTGCCCGCCTGCCAGACAATGGTGCTGACCCGGCCGCGCAAGGGCGGGGGCCACGGGCGCGCGGAAGCGAGCAGTTTTGGAGAAGCATCCGTCGCCGCACCCGACTAGCGTCGGTGCCATGGCCCTCTCGCTGAGCGGCGTGCACGTCCTCGTCGACGATCCTGACGCCGCCCTCGGCTTCTACTGCGACACCCTCGGCCTGACGGTGCGCAACGAGGTCGCCCGCGGCGGCTTCCGCTGGATCACCCTCGTCACCGACGGCCAACCCGAGATCGAGATCGTGTTGTCGCAGCCGCATGCGGGCCGCTCCCAGGAGGACGGGGACGCCCTCGCGGCCCTGCTCGCCAAAGGTGAGCTGCAGATGGTCCAATTGCGCTCCGATGACATCGACGAAACCTTCGACCAGATCGCGGCCGCACCCGAGGCCGAGGTACTACAGGAGCCCATCACCCAACCGTGGGGGGCCCGCGACATCGCCGTGCGGGACCCCGCGGGCAATCATGTCCGCATTGAGCAGGGATAGACCTCGGACGACCGGGGCTCGAATCCCTCCTCGCAGTAACGCCGCTCCAGCGGTCCATTCTTGACCGCATTCACCGCGGGAGTGGGGATCTCCGCTTCGGGGAGACGCTTGACACCGGCGTGTGCCAGATGGCGTTCTTCACCGATCCTGACGGCAACGATCTCATGCTTCACCACCGCTACGCGCCCTACGAATGAGGACGGCAGTGAGCCCAATCGAAGTCGTGGGGGCGGTTCCGCGCACTGCGGCCTGCCCCGATACGGTTCGGCCTGATGCGGATCGCGACCTGGAATGTCAATTCGGTCAAGCAGCGCCTGCCCCGGCTCCTGCCCTGGCTGGACGAGCGCGCCCCCGATGTGGTCTGCCTCCAGGAGACGAAGCTGGCCGACGAGGGGTTTGCCGACCTGCTCGGCGATGAGCTCTCCACCCGCGGTTATGCGATGGCGCTCCATGGCGAACCGACGTGGAACGGGGTGGCGATCCTCTCGCGGGTGGGCCTCGAGGACGTGGTCGTGGGAATCCCCGGCGGGCCCGGGTTCCCGGACCCGGAGGCGCGCGCGGTGTCCGCGACGTGCGGGGGGATCCGGGTCGTCTCGGTGTACGTTCCCAACGGCCGCACGCCGAACTCCGAGCACTACCAGTACAAGCTCGCCTGGCTGGCCTCATTGCGGGAGATGGTGGCCGCCGGCCCGCAGGACGCCGTGGTGTGCGGCGACATGAACGTCGCCCCGACCGACGCCGACGTCTTCGATCCCGAGGCCTACGTCGGCCAGACCCACGTGACGGCGCCCGAGCGGGCGGCCCTTGCCGAGCTCGAGGCGCTCGGCTTACACGACGTGGTGCGCGAGCGCTGGCCCCGCGAGCGCGTGTTCACCTACTGGGATTACCGGGCGGGGATGTTCCACCAGGACCTCGGGATGCGGATCGACCTGATCCTCGCCGGCGGCGCAGTGGCGAGTCGGGTTCGGGCGGCGTGGGTCGATCGGCACGCCCGCAAGGGCCGCGGACCGAGCGACCACGCGCCGGTCATCGTCGACCTCGACGAGGCTCCGGACGGGGACATCGGGCCGGTGGTGCCGCCGCCGTCGGCGCCGGCGGCCAGGCGGGGGCCGGCCAAGCTCCCGCAATCGAAGTGACGCCCGCCCGGCACTATTTCGGGCGATCTCGATCGCGCGAAGGCTGTACTCGCTTGGGCTCGCCCGGCATCTTCGGGTAGTCGGGCGGGTAGGGCATATCTCCCTCGCCCTCGGCGCCGTCGCGCTCGTAGAGATCGAGGAGGGGCGCAAGCGAGTAGGCGGCGTCGTCGATCGCCGCGTGGAGATCGCCCACCTCGGCGAAGCGCGCGGGCATCGTGGCGACGGTGAAGTCCTCGGGTGCGACGGCGGAGAGCTCGTCCCACTCCACGGGCGCGGAGACCGGCGCACCGGGCTTGGGCCGGATGCTGTAGGCGGAGGCGATGGTGCGATCGCGGGCATTCTGGTTGTAGTCGACGAAGATCCGCTCGCCGCGCTCTTCCTTCCACCATTTGGTCGTCACCTGACCGGGAAGGCGCCGCTCGAGCTCGCGACCGAAGGCGATCGCCGCGTGGCGGACGTCGGTGAACGTCCACCGCGGTTCGATCCTGACGTACAGGTGGACGCCCCGGCCGCCCGAAGTCTTCGGAAAGCCGGCGTATCCGAGATCGTCGAGCAGTACGCGGGCCTCGGCGGCGACGCGCACGGCGTCGGCGAAGTCGGTGCCTGGCTGGGGGTCGAGGTCGATGCGCAGCTCGTCCGGATGGTCGACGTCGTCGCTGCGCACCGGCCACGGGTGAAAGGTGATCGTGCCCATCTGCGCGGCCCACGCGACGACGGCCACCTCGGTGGGGCAGATCTCATCCGCGTAGCGTCCCGACGGGAACTGGATTCGGGCCGTCTCCACGTAGTCGGGCGCCCCTCGGGGGATGCGCTTCTGGAAGAAGGCGTCCCCGCCACCCTTCTCGCGCGTCGAGAGAACGATGCCGGGGTGCACCCCCTTGGGCCAGCGTTCGAGCGTCGTCGGTCGCCGCCGGAGCGCGCGCATGATGCCCTCCTCCACGGCGAGGTAGTACTTGACGATGTCGAGCTTCGTCACAGCTTCCGACCGGTCGGTCTTCGGGAAGATCACGCGCTCGGGATTGGACACGCGCAGATCGCGCCCTCCCGCATCGACGACTATCGCCTCAGAGGTGGCCATGCTCCCTCGGAGTTCTACGCCATGCAGCCGCGACCTCCCGCCTGATCGGCCCGTAGCATCGTCCGTCGTGGAGGATGAGTCGCTCAACCCCGCCCTCGCCGAGGCTCGCTTCTGCCCGCGCTGCGGCCAGCCGGCGCGGATCGCCTTCCCCCGGTCGATCGACTGCACTCACTGTGGCTACGCCGCCTACTTCAACCCTAAGCCGGTCGCCGCCGCGATCCCCGTGGACGACGACGGCCGGGTGATCCTCCTGCGCCGGGGCTTCGATCCCGGCCGGGGCCGGTGGACCTTCCCGGGCGGCTTCGTCGACCTCGGTGAGTCGGTCGAGACCGCCGCTCGCCGAGAGACCGAAGAAGAGCTGGGCATCGCGATCGAGCTCGGACGGCTGGTGGGGGTTTATTCCCGAGCCAAGGACCGCGTGGTGCTCGTCGTCTTCCTCGCCCGGGCCCTGGGGCAGCCACACACCACCCCTGAGGCGACCGAGGTCCGGGCCTTCGCCCAGGCCGAGATCCCGTGGGACGAGCTCGCGTTCTGGTCGACCGAGCAGGCGCTCCACGACGCCTTCGGACCCTGACCGGGGGCGGCGGCCGCGCCGCCGCCCCCGGGGAGCAGGTCAGCGTCCGATGCCGGGGAGGACCTCCGTGTGCTCGATCCGGACGGCCTGCAGATCCCACGGGTTGAGCCCGAGGAGCTGGAGGATGGTGGGCGCGACCTGTGTCGTCTCGACCCCTTGGTTGTG